>JBQCFA010000019.1:0-4696 GCA_051959695.1 Rhizobiaceae bacterium | reverse complement strand
TCGGCGCGCGCCAGCCTGTGCCCGTCGGTTGCCACCGAGCGCAGCTTCAGCTTGCCGCCCGTCTCGTGGGTGTGGAGGAAGATGCCGTTGAGGTAGTAGCGCGTCTCTTCCGTGGAGATGGCGAACTGCGTCTTCTCGATGAGCCGCTTCAGCGTCTCCGATTCCAGGCGGAAGATGTGCGAGAAGGAACCCGCCGTCAGTTCCGGGAAATCCGACTGCGGCAGGCATTGCAGCCGGAAGCTCGAGCGGCCCGAGATCACCGACATGGCGTTTCCGTCCTCGTCGGTCTTCAGCATCACCTCGGCGCCGTCGGGCAGCTTGCGCACGATATCGTAGAGAAGATAGGCCGGGACGGTCGTCGCGCCCTTCTGCTCGACAGTGGCCTGCGCCGCTTCCGTCACCTCGAGGTCGAGGTCGGTCGCCTTCAGTTCGAGGCTGCTGCCGTCGGCCGAAAGCAGCACGTTCGACAGGATGGGGATCGTGTTGCGCCGCTCCACGACGCGGTGCACGTGGCCGAGCGACTTCAGAAGATTTGAGCGTTCAAGGACCACACGCATAACGAACCGATCTCGTCTCGATGAGTGAAAATCGGCGCCTTGTCGGCGCCATGCCCGCTATCGGCCCGTGGAGGCCCGGACCCTTGCAAAATGACAGGAATTCCTCCCGAAAGGCAAGCCTTTGCACGCCGTTCGACGCGCCGGGCGGGCGTTTCTGGGGATAAAGGAAGCAGCCGGCGTCCGCGCCCGGATCGCCGGCCTGAACCGCGTGCCGCCTAGGCCTGGTCGCTGATCAGCCGACGCAGCAGTTCGAGTTCCTGGGCAAGATTATTGTCCGTCCCGGAGAGATCCTCGATCTTGCGTACGGCATGCAGCACCGTCGTATGGTCGCGGCCCCCGAAGCGCCTGCCGATTTCCGGCAGCGAGCGCGGCGTCATCACCTTCGAAAGGTACATCGCCACCTGGCGCGGCTTCACGATGGTGCGTGTGCGCCGGTTCGACAGGAGCTCGGTCTTGGAGACGTTGTAGTGGCGCGCCACGACCCGCTGGATATCCTCGATCCTGACGCGCTTCGGCTCGCCCGAACGGTAGATATGGCCCAGAATCTCGTCGATCCTCTCGACGCTGATCGGCTCGAAGCTGCGACGGAAGAGGAGCTGGTTGAAGGCGCCTTCCAGTTCGCGGCCGCTGCCGGTGACCGTACCCGCCACGTGCTCCAGTATGTCGTCGGCGATCTCCAGCGTGTCGTCCTGGACCTGCGCCGTCGTCAGTCGCTGTTTCAGCATGCCGAGCCGCATGGCGTAGTCGGGCGCCGACATTTCAAGCGCAACGCCGCCATTGAGGCGCGAACGCACCCTCGGCTCGAGGGATTCGAGCTCGGAGGGTGGCCGGTCCGCCGCGACCACGACCTGCTTGGCGCTGTCGAGAAGCATGTTGATCAGATGGCAGAATTCATGCTGGATGGACTTGCCCTGCAGGAACTGCATGTCGTCGATGATAAGGAGATCGATGTCGCGGAGTTGCTCCTTGAGCATCAGCGCGTTGTTGTCGCGGATGGCGGTGGCGAAGCGCCACATGAAATACTCGGCCGTCAGGTAGACCACGCGCGACTGCGGCCACCGCTTGAGCGATTCCGCCGCGATCGCCTGCAGCAGGTGGGTTTTGCCCAGCCCCACCGACGCGTGGAGGAAAAGCGGATTGAAGCGGACGGCATTGGAAGCGTGCTCCGCCACGGCGCGGGCCGCTGCGAACGCCACCCGGTTCGACGCCCCTTCAATGAAGGATTCGAAGGTGTAGCGGCCGTCAAGGGGCGATCCGATGACGCTCTGCCTGCCCTCACCCTCGCTATGACGAGGCTTCGGCGCGGGCGCGCGGTCGATACGGGCGCCGTTAGAGAGGCCGGTGCCGACCACGGCCGGCTGCTGCTGCGGCGAACGCCTGTCCGGCAATTCCGTGACATCGGCGCAAGGACGCACCTGCCGCGCGGCCGACCGCACGACGATCTCCACCTTCAACGTGTCGGGGTTCTCGCTCTTCCACAATTCGGTGATGAGATCGAGGTAATGGCCGTTGATCCAGGAACGCAGGAAGGCGGTCGGCACTGACAGACGAACGACACCCTTGGAGTGCTCATCCACCTTCATTCGGCCGAACCAGCTCGAATAGACCTCCCCTCCCACGCGTGCCTTTATCTGTGCCGTTACCCTTTCGAATGCCTTCTCCGCCCCACCTGCGCCCGTGGCCGTCATCAGGTTCCCCTCTATCGCATTCATTGGAAAGGACGAACCCCGCCGGTTCGACCTTTCGATGCCGCTTTGCATGACAATCCCTCGTCTGTTGTCGCACCTCGCAAGCGCTCTGAACGGCGCCCTCATCCGCGGTGCGGCCTGGCTCATGGCCAGAGATTCCTCGTATCGGTTCCGATCTTCGATCGAGAGCCGCGTTATCTTCGATGGTCTCCTTCCTTTGATTGTCGGCCTTACAGCCGACCCGCCCGGTTCCGCTTCCGGGCGATCACCAGACATTCCCGGCAACGTTGCCGGAACCGCAAATGCAACCTTCTCGGATACACCCACTCCATCGAAAGGCACGACCTACCCGGGCGCGGAATAGCTCCACGCCGCGAACCTTCGTCAGTTTTCGCTTGACTGGTCCGGCTGATTGGTCAGGCCAACGACCGTCCCTTTCGACGGGCAGACACTACAAAAATCGACGCGGCGAGGGCAAGCGGCCTCTAACGATTTCTTAAGCAATGATGGGCGGCTCGCACGCGATTCAAAAATGGCGGAAAAGACGAACGCCACGTAACCTGTTTTGAATCAAACTCTTTTCCGCGACCGTCCCCGGCTAAGAATTCACGAAAAAAAAATCTTAAAAATCATCTTGACATTGCCGCGTCGGCAGGCGCCGAAGAAGACCGCGCTCGCCGTCTTTACAACCACCGCCAACCTATTGATTCGACGTCTCTTTTGATGCGCGACACCAAACCGGCCGGCCGCGCGCGAATCGTCCCCGTCCGCAGCATCGCGGGCGGTAGCCGACGAAATATTGGGGCGGGCCGCTGCCGTCCAAAAGGAGCTTCGCCGCAAACCCTTGACGGCAAACAAAAAGCCCGGCGCAAGGCCGGGCTCGAGATCGTGCAGCGGATAAACCTTCAGGCCGAGGCCGAAAGCGCTTTCACCCGGCGGGCCAAACGCGACACCTTGCGGGACGCCGTATTCCGGTGCAGCACGCCCTTTGTCGCCGCGCGCATCAGTTCCGGCTGCGCAGCGGTGAGCGCGGCCTGTGCCGCGGCCTGATCGCCCGAGGCGATGGCCTCTTCGACCTTGCGCACGTAGCTGCGCACGCGCGAGCGGCGCACCTTGTTGACCGCCGCCCGGCGTTCGATCTTGCGTGTAGCCTTCTTGGCCGAGCTCGTATTGGCCATGGATGCCTCTCTATCCCGTTGAAACGTCCGTCCGCGCCAAGTCTGGCTGCGGGGGGCGCATAAAAGCACGAGGGCGGCCAACGGCCGCCACATCTGGCGCGGCTTATAGACGAGCGACCCCATCGCGTCAACGGGGTTTGCCCGCCGAATTCCGGCCAGGATCAGCGGTTCTTGAAGTCCGGTTTCCGCTTCTCCACGAAGGCGGCCATGCCTTCCTTCTGGTCGGCCAGCGCGAACATGGAATGGAAGACCCGGCGCTCGAACCTCAGCCCCTCCGAAAGCGTCATCTCATAGGCGCGGTTGACCGCCTCCTTGACCATCATCGCGGCGGGCAGGGAGAAGCCGGCGATCCTAGCGGCGACCTTGAGCGCTTCTTCGACGAGGTGGGCGGCGGGAACGATGCGCGAGACGAGGCCCGATCGTTCGGCCTCCTCGGCGTCCATCATCCGGCCGGTCAGGCACATTTCCATCGCCTTCGACTTGCCGACGAAGCGCGTGAGACGTTGCGAGCCGCCCATTCCCGGCATGACGCCGAGCGTGATCTCCGGCTGGCCGAATTTGGCGCTGTCGGCGGCGAGGATGAAGTCGCACATCATGGCAAGTTCGCAGCCGCCGCCTAGCGCGTATCCCGCCACCGCCGCGATGATCGGCTTGCGAACGCGGGTCAACCCTTCCCAGCCGGCGAAGAAGTCCTCCATATACGCCTCTGCGAAGGCCTTGGGCTGCATTTCCTTGATGTCGGCGCCGGCCGCGAAGGCTTTCTCCGAGCCGGTTATGACGATGGCGCCGATCCCGGCGTCCGCCTCGAACGCGTTGAGCGCCGCAAGCACCTCCGCGAGCACCGTCGAATTGAGCGCGTTGAGGGCTTTCGGCCGGTTCAGCGTGATCAGGCCGACCTTGCCGCGCGTTTCGGTCAATATCGTTTCATAGGGCATGCCCGTCCTCCTCGGCTTCTCCCGATGCGCTTAGGTCGTGAACTCATAAATCTGGTCGAAATGGTGTGAGGTTGCCGGGCAGATGGACCTCATCCTGCGGACGCCGAAACGGCTGCGACCTGCCGCGTCGAACCGCTCGACCGGGGGAACGACCCCGATCTTCGCGCTTCCCCTTGCATCTCTTTGCCGTTTCAGGCGCCATTTCGATCATATTTATGAGTCCACGACCTAGCTAATGCTGGCAGGTCGGGCAATAGAAGGTTGAGCGGCCGGATTGAACGATGCGCTTGACGGTGCCCTTGCAGCCGTTGCGATGGCAGGACTCGCCTTCGCGTCCG
>JBQCFA010000018.1:0-3100 GCA_051959695.1 Rhizobiaceae bacterium | reverse complement strand
CCTCGGGGACGCGCCGCCGCCGAGGGTGGACACCCGCGCCATCACGTCCTTCGAGCAGACCCATTGCATGAAGAGCCAGGCCGCTTCCGTGTTCTTGGCATATTGCGACAGCGAAATGGTCGAGCCGCCCTGGTGGCCGACGGCCGGAATCTCGTTGAAGCCGCAATCGGCGACGGCGCGACGGCCGGGCACCTCCTTCGGCGCAGGCAACGCCTCGAACAGACCCTTGACCTTGGAGTCGTTGGCGTCGAAGCCGGGGAAGTCCTCGCCCCAGGTGATGGCCATCGCCGCGAGGCCCTGCGTCAGCGCCTGGCCCTGTCCGTCCCACGTCCAGGTCGTGGCCGAGGGCGGCGAGTTCTTGACCAGTTCCTGGTAGAATTTCAGGCCGGCGACGCCCTGCTCGTCGTTGCCGGTGAACTTCTTGTCCTTGCCGAAAATGCCTCCGCCGTGGCCCCATAGTGCGAACGTCCAGTCGCACTCGAGCGAATAGTGACCCGACTTCGCCTGGCAGGCGGTTCCGAAGATACCGTTGCCCTTCTCCGCCTCGGTCAGCGCCTGCACCGCCTTAAGGTAGTCGTCAAGGTTCTTCGGAATCTCGATGTGGTGCTTGTCGAACAGGTCCTTGCGGTACATCAGGATGAAGATCGGGATGTCGAAGGGAATGCCGCACTGCTTGCCGTTGTACATGGCGATGCCGTCGACCAGCGGCTGGGAGAAGTCGTCCCAGTCGAAGTTCGGCATCGCCAATTCCTTTTTCTCGTCATAGTACTTCCGCGGATCGATGACGTCCTGCGAGAAGGTCGCCATCCAGGACTGGTCGAGATAGTAGAGGTCATAGGTGCCGAGCTGGCCCTGGACGTCCTGCGTCGCCTTGGCGAGCACCTGCTCCAGCGGCACGATCTCGACCTCCACCTCGATGCCGGTCGCCTTGGTGAATTCCCCGGCAACGAGTTGGTTGGCGACGATGGTCGGCGGAGTGGCTTCCGAGGTGTAGCGGATCTTGGTGCCGGCATAGGGCTTGCCCACTTCGGCCAGCCATTTCAGCATGTCGGCGTCTTGCGCCCGCGCCTCTTCGACGCCGAAGGGCAGAAGCCCGCGCATCGGCCGGCGGCCGCCGAGGAGCCCGGCATTGAAGGCCGAGAAGCCGATCCCGGCGAGCGCCATCTTCTTCATGAAATCGCGCTTGGTGAGGCGCCGCGCCGTAAATTCGTTGCAGGCGTCGGCGATGAACGTCTTCCTGTCATGCTCCCTGAAACTCATTGTCATTCCTCCACTTTGAGCAGGTTGGACTTTCTCGTCCGGTCCTCATTCCTTGAGCGATCCCAGGGTGAGGCCGCGAACCAGATGCTTTTGAACCAGCAGGATAAAGATGAAGCTCGGGACGATGGCCGAGGTGCCGAGCGCGGTGATGTAGCCCCATTCCGTCGCCGTCGAGGTGACGAAGGTGGATATCTTGACCGGCACGGTGCGGATCTCCGTCGTCAGGAACAGCGAGAGCAGGAACTCGGTCCACGAGAAGATGAAGCATAGCACCGCGGTCGCGGCGAGGCCGCCGCGCACCATCGGCAGGATGACCCTGAGGAAGGTCTGGCCGCGCGTCGCCCCGTCGATCAGTGCCGCCTCGTCTATCTCGCGCGGCACGTCGTCGAAGAAGGATTTGAGCAGCAGCACCGCGAGCGGCAGGTTGATCAGCGTGTGAACGAGGATCAGCCCCGCATAGGTGTCGCGGAGGCCGAGATCGCGGAACATGAACACGACCGGAATGACGATCGCGATCGGCGGCATGAAGCGTTGCGACAATATCCAGAAGAGGAATGTCTGCTGTCCGCGGAAATACATGCGCGACAGGGCATAAGCGGCAAGCGTGGCGATGAAGAGGGTGAGGATGGTCGAGCCGACCGCGATGACGGTGCTGTCGAGCAGCGACTGGCGTGAATCGTAGGAGTTGGCGCCGCCCTTGATGACGCCCGCTGCATTGCCCCCCTGCTCCATGCCGATCTGGACGCGCGACACGCCGAGCAGCGTCACCCGGTAGTTGTCCGGCGTCGGCGTGAAGTGGACATAGACCGGCCCCGTACGGTTGAAGATCGCCGAATAGGGCTTGATCGAGGAAAGCGCCCACCAGGCGATCGGAAACATGAAGACCGCGACGGTGAGGACCGCCACCACGTCGCGCAGGATGCTTTTCGCGCGGGAGGGTTCCATCGGGGTCAGAACCTCACCTTGAAAAGGCGGACGAAGATGTCCGACACGCCGATCAGCACGACGACGATGATGAGCGAGAGCGTCGCGGCGTAGGAGAAGTCGCCGGTGAAGTAGATGCGACCGGCATAGAAGGACAGCGTCTCGGTCGCGGTGCCGGGGCCGCCTGCCGTGATGATGTAGACGTAGTCATAGATGCGGAAGAGATCGACGCCGCGAATCAGCACCGCCACGGCGATAACCTTGCGAAGCATCGGCAGTGTCAGGAGGAAGAACGACTGGATGCCGCTGGCGCCGTCGATCGCCGCCGCCTCGAACGGCTCCTTGGGGAGTGCGCGCAGTCCGGCGAGCATGATCAGCACCATGAAGGGCGTCCACTGCCAGATATCGGAGAGCATGATCGCCATGAGCGCGGTCACCGGATGCGCGAGGATCGGCTGCGAGCGCGGAATGATGCCGAGATCGTAGAGGTAGAAGGAGAGCACCCCGAACGAGCCCTCCTGCATCAGCAAAAACATCATCCCGGTGACCGCGGGCGGCACCACGAGCGGCAGCGTCATCAGGGCGCGCATGAAGCCGTAGCCACGCCGGTCGGTATCGAGCAGGAGCGCAATCAGTATGCCGAGCACCAGTTGCACGGCGAGCACCACGAAGGTGTAGGTCAGCGTTATCTCGAGCGCATGCCACATGCGGCCGTCCGAAAGCGCACGGCTCCACTGAGCACCGCCGACGAAGTCGAGATGCCGGGTCAGCACGTTGCGCCGCTGAAGCGACAGCCAGATCGAATAGCCGAGCGGGTAGATGCCGAACACCAAGAGCATCGCCGTGATCGGGAAGAGCCACGGAACCGGCGACTCTCCCGTCAAAAAGCGCGGCAATGCGAAGCCGCGCTGACGTC
>JBQCFA010000017.1:0-3142 GCA_051959695.1 Rhizobiaceae bacterium | reverse complement strand
CGCCACCGGCGAGGCGAGCTCGATATGGCCCATCCGCTCGCGCCGGACGCGCGCGAGGGTGACCTCGACGCCGCACTTCTCGCAGATGACGCCCTTGTACTTCATGCGTTTGTACTTGCCGCACAGGCACTCATAGTCCTTGATCGGGCCGAAGATGCGCGCGCAGAAGAGACCGTCCCGCTCGGGCTTGAACGTGCGGTAGTTGATCGTCTCCGGCTTCTTTATCTCGCCGAACGACCAGGACTGAATCTTCTCGGGGCTGGCGAGCGATATCCGGATGGAATCGAAAGTCTGCGCCGGCACCTGGGTGTTGAAGAGATTCATGACCTCTTGGTTCATGCCATTCTCCTTGTGGGGCTCCCTCGCGGAGCCCTTGTGCAATTCTGTCGCCTATGCGCCCCGCCGACGCCCGAAGGCACCTGGCGAGGCGTGTGGAATGAGGGGCGCGGGAACGCCCCTCTCCCGATTATTCCGCGGCGTCCGGAAGCCGGACCGGCTGCTCGTCGACCTGGGTATTCTCCAGTTCAACGTTGAGGCCGAGCGAACGCATTTCCTTGACCAGCACATTGAAGCTTTCCGGAATGCCGGCCTCGAAGGTGTCATCGCCACGGACGATCGCTTCGTAGACCTTGGTACGGCCGGCCACATCGTCCGACTTCACCGTCAGCATTTCCTGCAGCGTGTAGGCCGCGCCGTAGGCTTCCAGTGCCCAGACCTCCATTTCGCCGAAGCGCTGGCCACCAAACTGAGCCTTACCGCCCAGCGGCTGCTGGGTGACGAGGCTGTACGGGCCGATCGAACGCGCGTGGATCTTGTCGTCCACAAGATGGTGCAGCTTGAGCATATATATGTAGCCCACCGTCACTTTGCGATCGAACGGCTCGCCCGTGCGTCCGTCATAGAGAGTCGACTGGCCGCTGGCGTTCAGGCCCGCCTGCTCCAGCATGCCGTTGATGTCGGCTTCGTGCGCGCCGTCGAAGACGGGCGTGGCAATCGAGACGCCACGCTTCATCTGGTCGGCGAGACGAACGACCGACTCGTCGTCGTAGCTCTTGACCGGCTCGTTTCGGTCGTTGCCCGGAATCAGGCTCTCGATCTTGGCGCGGAGCGGCTTAATATCGCCCTTCTCCTTGTAGGCCTCGATCAATTCGCCGATCTGCCTGCCCATGCCGGCACAAGCCCAGCCGAGATGCGTCTCAAGGATCTGGCCGACATTCATGCGGCTCGGCACGCCGAGCGGGTTGAGCACGATGTCGACATGCGTCCCGTCCTCAAGGAACGGCATGTCCTCGACCGGAACGATGCGCGAGACCACGCCCTTGTTGCCGTGGCGGCCCGCCATCTTGTCGCCGGGCTGCATCTTCCGCTTCACGGCGACGAAGACCTTGACCATCTTCATAACGCCGGGCGGCATCTCGTCGCCGCGCTGCACCTTTTCGACCTTGTCCATGAAGCGCTGTTCGAGCGCACTCTTGGAATCGTCGTACTGGCCGCGAAGCGCCTCGAGCTGGCCCTGTAGCTTCTCGTTGTCGACGGCGAACTGCCACCACTGCGAACGCGGATACTCCGCCAGAAGCTCGGCCGTAAGCTTGCCGCCCTTCTTGTAGCCCTTGGGCCCCGCGATAGCCTCCTTGCCTTCCAGCATTTCGCCGAGACGGCTGTAGACGTTGCGGTCGAGGATGGCCTGCTCGTCGTCGCGGTCCTTGGCGAGACGCTCGATCTCCTCACGCTCGATGGCCATGGCGCGCTCGTCCTTCTCCACGCCGTGGCGGTTGAAGACGCGAACTTCCACGACGGTGCCGAACGCCCCGGGCGGCATGCGCATGGAGGTGTCACGGACATCCGAAGCCTTCTCGCCGAAGATGGCGCGCAGAAGCTTCTCTTCGGGCGTCATCGGGCTCTCACCCTTCGGCGTGATCTTGCCGACCAGGATGTCGCCGGGCTGCACTTCCGCGCCGATATAGACGATGCCGGCCTCGTCGAGGTTCTTCAGCGCCTCTTCCGAAACGTTCGGAATGTCGCGCGTGATCTCCTCGGGCCCGAGCTTGGTATCGCGCGCCATGACCTCGAACTCCTCGATGTGGATCGAGGTGAAGACATCATCGGCGACGATGCGCTCGGAGAGGAGGATCGAGTCCTCGTAGTTGTAGCCGTTCCACGGCATGAACGCGACCAGCACGTTCCTGCCGAGCGCCAGATCGCCGAGATCGGTCGAGGGACCGTCGGCGATGATGTCACCCTTGTTCACGCGGTCACCCATGCGCACCAGCGGACGCTGGTTGATGCAGGTGTTCTGGTTCGACCGCTGGAACTTCTGCAGCCGGTAGATATCGACGCCGGACCTGCCCGGCTCGATATCCTCGGTGGCGCGAATGACGATACGCGTGGCGTCCACTTGGTCGACGACGCCGCCGCGACGGGCGCCGATCGCGGCGCCGGAATCGCGCGCCACCACCGGCTCCATGCCGGTGCCGACGAACGGCGCCTCGGCGCGCACCAGCGGCACGGCCTGACGTTGCATGTTCGAGCCCATCAGGGCGCGGTTGGCATCGTCGTTCTCCAGGAACGGGATCAGCGCCGCCGCGACAGACACCATCTGCTTCGGCGACACATCCATCAGATCGACGTTCTCGCGCGGCGCCATCATCACCTCGCCGGCATGGCGGCAGATGACGAATTCCTCGGCGAAGCGGCCCTGCTTGTCGAGCTCGGCATTGGCCTGCGCGACATAGTGCTTGGCCTCCTCCATGGCCGACAGATAGACGACATCGCTGGATACCTTGCCGTCGACGATCCTACGGTACGGGCTCTCGATGAAGCCGTACTTGTTGACGCGCGCGAAGGTGGCGAGCGAGTTGATGAGGCCGATATTCGGGCCTTCCGGCGTTTCGATCGGACAGATACGGCCGTAATGCGTGACGTGGACGTCACGCACCTCGAATCCGGCGCGCTCGCGGGTCAAGCCGCCGGGCCCGAGCGCCGAGAGGCGACGCTTGTGCGTGATCTCGGAGAGCGGGTTGGTCTGGTCCATGAACTGCGAGAGCTGCGAGGAACCGAAGAACTCGCGCACGGCGGCGGCCGCCGGCTTGGCGTTGATCAGGTCCTGAGGCATGACCGTGTCGATCTCGATCGAGGACATGCG
>JBQCFA010000016.1:0-7667 GCA_051959695.1 Rhizobiaceae bacterium | reverse complement strand
GTCGAGGGCGTGCCGACCGTGTTCCTTAGTCCCGCTGACGCGTTCGCCCAGGGCATTGGTATGGTGCATCAAGAGTTCATGTTCGTGCCCGGCCTGACGCTGCTGGAGAACCTCGTGCTCGCGCAGGAACCGGTGGATAGGATTGGACGCATCGACCATCGAGCAGCTCTGGATGCCGCTCATCGCCTCGAAAGGCTGGCCGGGGTCATACTCGACTGGAGCACGCCGGAACAGGAGGCGCCCGTCCACGTCCGGCAGATCGTGGAGATCCTGCGCCTCCTCTACCGCGGCGCGGATGTTTTGATCCTCGATGAGCCGACGGCCGTCCTGGCCCCTGCGCAGGTCGGCGAACTCATCGCCCTCCTGCGAAAGCTGCGTGACGAGGGTCGCACCATCATCTTCATCAGCCACAAGCTCGATGAAGTCCTTGCCGTGGCCGACCGCATAACGGTCATGCGCAACGGCAGGGCAATCGGAAGCCTCGACCGCAGGGACGCCAGCAAGGCGCTTCTCGCCGAAATGATGATCGGCGAGGTCGTTGGCCAGCCAAGCGTCCTCCGACGCGAGACCGGCGACGACATGCTCTCGATCGAGCATCTGTCGGTCGCGGGCCGCGGGCATGCGCCACTCAAGGATTTCAGCCTTGCCGTCCGCTCCGGCGAGATCGTGGGCGTAGCGGGGGTTGCCGGCAACGGGCAGGACGAAATCGTCGGGGCCGTGACGGGCCTGATCGAGGCCAGGTCGGGCAGCATCTGCATCGGGAGCGTCGACGTCACCCGCGCTTCCCTCAGTGTGCGTCGGTCGAAGGGACTGAGCTATCTTTCGCCCGACAGGGCGGCCGAAGGCCTTTGCCTCGCCGCGTCGATCGATGACAATGCTATCGCGGGGCATCATCGTGCCCCCGGATACTGCATGTCCGGCATCAGCAGACGCGGCTCGATCCGCCGTCATGTCGAAAATCTGCTCGACCGTTATGCCGTGAAACGTGGTTCCCCTGCCCTGCCTGCCTCCAGCTTGTCGGGCGGCAACCAGCAGAAGGTCGCCGTTGCACGTGAGCTCGATGGCGACCCGAAAGTGCTACTCGCCTGCCAACCAACACGCGGCGTCGATATCCATGGCATCGCCTTCATCCACCAGCGCCTGCTGGACTACAGGGATCGCGGCGGCGCCGTGCTGCTCGTCTCGGAGGAGCTCGACGAACTGCTCCAGCTTTCCGACCGGATCGTCGTCGTCTATGGGGGCCAGATTACCGGGGAAGTCGAGCGCGGCTCGGCCGGGGTCCCCGAGATCGGCCGCATGATGCTCGGGGAAGCGGCATGAGTGAAGCTGCCGCGACGCCCTGGAAGCCCGTTAATGTTCCCCTCCAGGCTCTCGCGGGCGCGTTGCTGCCGCTCATCCTGGCGCTGCTGGTCGCTGCCGTTCTGCTGGCGCTCGCCGGGCATAATCCCCTTGAGGTCTATCGCCTGTTGACGGTCGAATCCTTCGGGGGGTCGCGCCGTATCGCGGCGACGCTGTCCTCCACGACCCCGTTGATCCTCACCGGGTTGGCCACCGCCATCGCTTTCAGGGCGGGTGCGTTCAATGTGGGTGTCGAGGGATGCATCTTTGTCGGCGGACTGGCTGCCGCTTATGTCGGATTTAGCTACGCGACGCTTCCAGGCATTCTCCTCATCCCGTTTGCTCTTTTGGTTTCGCTCTTCGTAGGCGGGCTCTGGATGCTGATCCCCGGCGTGCTCAAGGCACGCCTGGACGTGGACGAGGTGGTGACGACCCTGATGCTGAATTTCGTCGCCATCGGGGTGACGGCCTACCTCGTAAACGGCCCGCTTCTGGCGCCCGGTTCGGCGAACTCGGCGACCCCGATGGTGGCAGCGGCCGCGCGACTTCCGCGCCTCATGCCTCCGTCGACGCTGAATATCGGCTTCATCATCGCCGTCCTCCTGCTAGCCCTCTACTGGCTCTGGGGCAATCGGACCGCTCTTGGCTTCGAGACGCGCCTGGCGGGCCTGAATGCCCGTTTCGCGACCGCACAGGGCATCGACGTGCCGATGCTCATCATCAAGATGATGGTGTTGTCCGGAGCCATCGGCGGCCTCGCCGGCGGCATACACGCGCTCGGCACGGTCGGTCGTTTCGTCTCCGGCTTTTCTCCCGGCTATGGGTTCACCGGGATCGCGGTGGCGCTTCTCGGTCGCGGCACCGCCCCGGGCATGTTCCTGGCCGCATTGCTGTTCGGGGCGCTTGCGACTTCCGGCGCCACCATACAGCTTTTCAGCAATGTCCCGATCGAGATCGTGGAAATCCTTCAGGGTCTCGTGATGATCTTCGCCGTCGCCCGCTTCGGCTGGCTTTTCGCACGAAGGCGGAGGGCGGCATGATCGACAACATCATCTTCGCCGCGATCGCCATGACGACGCCCGTGCTGCTCGCTGCCATCGGGGGATTGGTCAACCGCGTCGGCGGCATCGTCAACATCGGGCTCGATTCGATGATGCTCGCAGGCGCGCTCGCGGGGTTGATCGTCGCTTCCGCTGCCGGAAGCTGGCTGGCCGCCGTTCTGGCTGCCGCGATGGTCGGCGCAGCGCTTGGGCTGCTGATGTCGGTCGCGGTGACCCGGCTTGACGCCAACGAAATCATCGTAGGACTCGGCTTCAACGTGGCTGTCGCGGGCCTTGTGCGCTTCTTCCTGAAAACGGTCTATGACAGTTCGGGGACACTCAACCTTCCGGCAGTATCCCGCCTGCCGGCGATCGACATACCCGGCGTCGCCGGGGTGCCGGCAATCGGCGCGCTGTTCTCGGGGCATGATCCCCTCACCTGGTTGGCCTGGTTGATGGTTCCGGCCACCGTCTGGTTCCTTGCCAGGACGCGGCTGGGTCTCAGGCTTCGCGCGGCAGGCGCCGCGCCCGAGGCGGCACGGTCGCTTGGCCTCAGCCCGCTTCTGTTGCGCGATGCTTCCACGACTTTCGCCGGAATGATGGCCGGGATCGCCGGAGCGTATCTGTCGATCGGCGTCGTCGGCATATTCAACGAGGGTATCACGGCCGGGCGAGGGTTCATCGCGCTCGCCGCTTTCTATTTCGGCCGGAACCGCCCTTGGGCGACGGCTTTGGGGGCGCTTTTGTTCGGGTTCTTCGACGCCTTTCAGATCAGAATGCAGGGCCGGGGCGTCCCGGCCGAGCTGGTCCAGACGCTGCCTTACGTCATGGTGATCCTCGTCCTGACTGTCATGGCCCTGGCGACACGCCGCACCCGCCTCAGGAGAACATGAGAATGCCGGGCAACGCAAAGACGGCTCTTATCCTGGTGGACGTGATCAACTCGTTCTTCCAGCCGGGCCATGCCAACTACTACGAAGGTGTCGAACGGGTTCTGCCAGCCATGCGCGCCCTGCTTGATGCCGCCCGGGCCTCGGACACTATTGTCGTGCATGCCGCTGAGCTTCACCGCCCGGTCTTCGACGACTTCGAGTGGAGCAAGCTGCCCGTCCATCATCTTGCCGGCGCGGATGACGCCGCCTTCTTCGGAGAATTCGAACCGAAAGGAAAAAATGAGACCATCGTCTTCAAGCGCCGGTTCAGCGCCTTCTTCGCCACGGACCTGGCGCTGTTCCTGGCCGAGCAGCGCGTGCAGCGGGTCATTATCGGTGGCGTCAAGACGAATGTCTGCATACGCGCCACGGCCCAGGACGCATTCGCCAACGGTTTCGAACCGATCGTGCCGCGCGAAGCTACCAACTCCAACCGGCCACACTTGGCCGAGGCCTCGCTCGAGGACATCGACCGCTACATGGGACGCGTCGTGTCACTCGAGGAAGCGATCGGGATGCTCTCGTGACCCGGATTGCCGTTACCGGACATGCCAGCCTTGACCACGTCGCCATGCTCGACGGCTCTCCAAAAGCAGGCTGCACCACCACCATACTGCGCCGGCCGCGCGATGCATGGCCGCGTCTCGGCGGTAGCCCTGCCTATGTCGCCGCCGCCCTGGTCGCGGCTGGCCTGCCCGATGCGTTTCCCGTCTCCTGGATCGGCGACGATCCCGAAGGGAAAAACTATCGAGCCCAGCTTGCGCGCAACGCCATACCGGATGACGGCGTCGCCATCATCGACCGGATGCGAACACCGGTGGCGGTCCTCGCTTATGAGCCGGATGGCGGCTGCATCTGCCTCTACGATCCGAGCTCGACGGAGGGAGTGACTCTCTCACAAGGCCAACGTCAGCTACTGTCGGGCAGCGATTGGGTCTGCGTCACCATCGGTCCCCGATCCTCCACCGAGGCCGCCCTTGGGTGCATTGGAGACGACTCGTGCCTCGCCTGGATAGTGAAGCACGATCCGCGTTCCATGCCGGTCGCGCTTGCCGCCAGGATAGCCGCGCGGGCTGATCTGATCTTCGCCAGCAGGGCAGAACGAACGTTTCTGCGGGAGGCCATGGCCCAAGAGTCCGATACCCGACCCGAAAGGATCGTGATCGAGACGCAGGGCGGATCGGGCGCGCTTGTCAGTCGCTATGACAAGGAGGTCTTCGTCGAGGCTTCACCCATGGATGTGAGCGACCCGACCGGAGCCGGAGACACGTTCGCCGGGGGCGTCCTTGCCGCGCTCGTCAAGGGCGAGCGAGACCCAACGGAAATAGTCAGAGCCGGTCATCGTGCCGCAAGGGCCATGCTGGCGGCGCGAAGAGATACGCAAATGGAAAGTGACGCCCTATGACGGAACGGGAAGAAGCCGCCACGGCCTGGTATATCGGCGCGCGGCGCGACGAGGTCGGAGAAGCCGCGCTCCTCATCGGCGATCCGGCCCGGATAGAACGACTGGCGACGCACCTCACGGACGTTCATTTCGTGCAGGAGAATCGCGGGCTCAAGACGGTCACCGGCAAACGGAACGGACATCGTATCACGGCAAGCGCATTCGGCATGGGCGCGCCGATTGCAACAATTGTTCTGCACGAACTCTTCGCCCTCGGCGTCCGCACGTTTCTCAGGATCGGCACCGCCATGGCTGTGCCTCCGGCCAGGATCGGCGACTTCGTGCTGGCGGATGGAGCGTTGCGCGCCGACGGCACCTCGAACAGCTACGCGCCGCTTGGCTATCCGGCGATTGCCGATTTCGAGTTGAACGGCCTGCTTCGGCAACGCCTGGCCGGATCCGACCGCGATTGGCATGCCGGCCTGTTCGGCACCTGGGACGGCTTCTACACGGAAATGTTCAGCCTCTCCGGCGCAAGGCGGGAGATGATCGGCAAGCTGAAGCTGGACATCGAGCGGCTCGGGCTGATCGGCACCGATATGGAGACGTCCGCCCTGCTTGTCGCGGCGCGGATTCTCGGCGCGCGGGCGTCGACCCTCTGCGTGGCTACCGTCGACGCTCACACGCAACAGAAGATCGATGATGCCGAGATGGCCCGCGCCGAGGCCGATCTGTTTGAAATCGCACTCGACGTTCTCGCTGCCTGAACCCAAAAGAAGAAGGAGAGATCAAATGACCTCCCTGATCGATCGTTATTTCAACACGCTTGCGGAGCGGCTGGACCAAGTCCGGACGACCCAGGCGGAAGCCATTCGCAAGGCCGCCGCGCTCTGCGCCAAGAGCATCGCGGCCGACAAGCTGGTCTTCACCTTCGGCACGGGCCACGGCGCCTTGCCGGCGCTCGAGAGCTTTCCCCGCACCGGCACGATCGTCGGCTTCCGGCCGATCGTCGAGAGCACCATGATCTCTTTCCACCACGTCTGGGGAGACATGGGTGCGAGGCAATACCGCTTCATCCATGCGCAGGAAGGCTACGGCAAGGCGATCCTCAGTTCGCACCAGCTCGACCCTGGCGATGCCATGATTCTTTTCTCTCACTCGGGTATCAACGCCGTGATCATGGACATCGCCATGGAATGCAAGAAGCGTGGCATCGGCCTCATCGGCGTCACCTCGATGCCCCATTCCTCGGTGACTCCGTCGCGCCATTCGTCGGGCAAGCGCCTGTTCGAGGTCGCGGATGTCGTAATCGATACCGGCATCCCTCTTGCCGATGCCGCGATCACGATCGACGGGCTCGACTCGCCCGTCGGCGCCTCGTCGACGAGCGTAACCATCGCGGTCGCCCACGCCATCGTTTCCTGCACGGCAGAACTGCTCGTGGAACAGGGCACCAAGCCTCACGTGATGGTCAGCCCCAACACCACCAGCAAGGAGGCGTCGACGCGCCAGAACGACGCGAACTACGAGGAACTCTGGCGCAGGTTGAAGGCACGCTAGGAAATGGAACGCAGACTTTTCATCGACGGGAAGTGGACCGCCGCAACCGGCGGAGGCTCGGCCTCCATCCCTGATCCGGCTACAGGCGAATTCGTTGGAATGTCGTCCTTAGCCGGGCACGCGGATGTCGATCTGGCGGTCGCTGCGGCGCAGCGCGCCCTACCCGACTGGAGCGGCGCGCACCCGGATGAACGCGCCAGGATTCTCCATCGAGCGGCGGATTTGATCGGAGAACGTGTCGAAGCCATCGCTCAAGCACTGACGTTCGAACAGGGCAAGCCGGTTCCGGACTCGCGCAAGGAGATCCTCTTCGCGATCGAGGTCATCCGCTATTACGCCGAGGAAGGGCGCCGGCTTGGCGGCTCGATACGGCCTGCTTCCCGGTCCGACATTCGCAATCTGGTGACGACGGCTCCAGTCGGCGTCGTCGCCGGCATCATTCCTTGGAACTATCCGGTCGATCTATACGCCTGGAAGGTGGCGCCGGTGCTTGCCGCCGGTTGCACGCTGGTCGCAAAGCCTCCACACGAAACGCCACTCGCCATCGGCATGGTGGTCCAGTGCTTTGCCGACGCCGGGCTGTCGGCGGGCGTTCTCAACGACATTCCCGGGACGGGACCCGAAGTAGGCGCAGCACTCGCCGAGCATCCCGACATCGCGATGATCACCGCTACGGCGTCGATCCCGGCGGGACAATCGATCATGCGCGCCGCGGCCGGCAATCTGAAGCGGCTTTCCCTGGAATTGGGCGGCCAGTGCCCGTTCATCGTTCTGGACGACGCCGATCCGGAAGAAGCGGCGGCCGCGGCAGCGAGACGATCCTTTTCGAACATGGGCCAGATCTGCATCGCGGTGAACCGTATCCTCGTCTCACGCGCCATCCATGACCGCTTCGTAGAAGCGCTCGTTACGGAGACGCGGAAGATCAAGCTCGGCCACGGTGCTCAACCCGGCGTTCTTTACGGGCCGGTCCTGAACGAGAGCGTTCGTGAACGCGTCGGGCTTCATGTCGCCGACGCCCTGGAACGCGGAGGGAAGCTCTTGGCTGGCGGCGGCAAGCCGGCCAATGCCGCCCTCGACGCCGGCTTCTTCTTCGAGCCGACCCTGATAGACGAGGTTCCGGACGGGGCGCTGGCACTCACCCAGGAAACGTTCGGCCCCCTGGCGGCCATCCGACCTGTCGCCGACGGCGCGGAGGCATTGCGCGTTGCTAACGCTCTCCCCTTCGGCCTCGCCGCCTACGTCTATTCCGGCGATCTCGAGCGAGCCTGGTCGATGGCCGAACAGATCGAGGCAGGGGCCGTCGGCGTCAATGTCAACGACACTAGCGAGCTGCAGGCCCCGTTCGGCGGCTGGAAGATGAGCGGCATCGGCCGCGAGCTTGGCCGCGAAGGCATCGAAGCTTTCCGCGAA
>JBQCFA010000015.1:0-4116 GCA_051959695.1 Rhizobiaceae bacterium | reverse complement strand
TCAGTTGACCGAGATGCCGTAGCGCGGCTTCACCGGGCAGGACGTCCAGCGGCCGTGCTCCATGCCATAGCACTTGAGCTTCAGCTTGCGCACGTCCGTCTCGCCGGGGTTCACCTTCTGGCAGATACAATCGGCGTTCGGCAACCGCACCGTTGAACAGGTGCCTACGCAAAGATAGCCGGTGACCCAGTCGCGATCCTGCCGCCCTCCGGGGAAGTTGTCCGCGTTCGCGGCGAATACCGTTGCCAGCAGCGTGGCGGCAAAGGCCGCCGCGCCGACAAGAAGGGCGCCTTTGCGTCGCGAACATCCGGTAATATGTGTCATCGGTCGTGCTCCTGGCCGCATTGTCGTGAGCCGAATCTCTATCCAAGATGTGACGCGACGCCGATACCGTCAATGCCGCGCCGTGTTCGGCTCGGCTATCGGACGCTCATGACGCGGTGCGGCTTGATCGGGCAGGCGACCCAGCGGCCGTCCTCCTTCGTCGAGCAGTCGAGCACGATCTTGTTGGCGTCATGGTCCGAGCCGCTCTTCACGCAGATACAGTCGGAATCGGGCGGACGCACGCTGAAGCAACCCTGGCTGACGCAGTGATAGCCGGTTACCGGGTCAGTGGTGTCGCCCGCCGGGTCCGCCTTTGCGGCGCCACCCGCCGCGAGCGAGGCGATCAGAATTCCCACGGCCATCGCCAGGGTCGGAGGAAATGCGGAATATGTTGCTTTCATCGGGAATGCTCCTGTTTTTGGCCGGCGGGCAGGCGCGCCGCCGTGGCGACCGTTGGTAGAAACGAACCGGCCCCGGCATATCGTGCGGCCTTCGCGATCACGTTTGCGCGATCCGTGCCCCGGCCCATGCCGTCCCGGCCTCTTCCATCGGGCGGTGAAAGGCTCTAGGACGGGCGCAGTTCCGATTTCGCCAGTTCCGTTTCCCCATCAGGCCTTCCGTGACCAGCAATCCGCCCGACCATTTGCACCCGAGCCGCTCCTTCCAGGGCCTCATCCTGACCCTGCACGATTACTGGGCCGCTTATGGTTGCGTCATTCTGCAGCCATACGACATGGAAGTCGGCGCCGGTACCTTCCATCCCGCGACCACCTTGCGCGCCCTTGGGCCGAAGGCCTGGAACGCGGCTTATGTGCAGCCGTCGCGCCGGCCGAAGGACGGCCGCTACGGCGAGAACCCCAACCGGCTGCAGCACTACTACCAGTACCAGGTGATCCTGAAGCCCAACCCGCCCAATCTTCAGGAACTCTATCTCGGCTCGCTGGAGGCGATCGGCATCGATCCGCTTCTGCATGACATCCGTTTCGTCGAGGATGATTGGGAGAGCCCGACGCTCGGCGCATGGGGGCTGGGCTGGGAGTGCTGGTGCGACGGCATGGAGGTCTCGCAATTCACCTATTTCCAGCAGGTCTGCGGCATAGAATGCGCGCCCGTCTCGGGCGAACTGACCTACGGCCTGGAGCGGCTGGCCATGTATGTGCAGGGTGTCGACCGGGTCTACGATTTGAATTTCAACGGTCTGGAAGGCGCCGACAAGGTCACCTATGGCGATGTGTTCCTGCAGGCCGAGCAGGAATATTCGCGCTTCAATTTCGAATTCGCCGATACGGAATTGCTCTTCCGCCATTTCGACGACGCGGAAAGGGAATGCGCCGCGCTTCTGAAAAGCGGGCACCCGGCCGAGGACGGGGCGCACAGGCTGGTCCTTCCCGCCTATGACCAGTGCATCAAGGCATCACACGCCTTCAACCTGCTCGACGCGCGCGGCGTCATCTCGGTGACCGAGCGGCAGAACTACATTTTGCGCGTGCGCAATCTCGCCAAGGCCTGCGGCGAGGCGTTCCTCAATACGGAGGCCGGCGGCAGGAGCATGAAAAGGGAGGCGGCGTGATGGCCAGGACCCTTCTCGACATGGCGGGCGCGCACCTCACCCCGCCGAAGCTCGCCGACGCGGTGCTGATCGTCATCGACGCGCAGAACGAATATGTGGACGGCAAGCTGCCGCTGCCCGGCGTCAAGCCGGCGCTGGCGAATATCGCCCGACTGCTCGGAAAGGCACGGGCGGACGGCGGCCGCATCGTCCATGTCCAGCACCGCGGCCGTGCCGGCGGCGCCTTCGATCCGGCGACCCGGGCATACGCGATTGCCGACGAGGCCGCACCCGGGCCCGGCGAGACGGTGGTGGAAAAGCCGCTGCCCAATTCCTTCGCCGGGACGACGCTTAACGAAACGCTTGCCTCCATGGGGGTGAAGCGGCTCGTGCTGGCCGGCTTCATGACCCATATGTGCGTATCATCCACCGCACGCGCCGCGCTCGATCTCGGCTACCAGGCGACCGTCGTGGCGGACGCCTGCGCCACCCGCGACCTGCCGGCGGCTGGCGGAGACATTGCGGCAGCGGACCTGCACCGCGCCGAGCTCGCCGCGCTCGCCGACCGCTTTTCGATCGTCTGCGATACAGACGCGCTTTTGAGCTGACCGATGCCTGATCTCCTTCTCGAACTCCGCTCCGAGGAAATCCCCGCGCGCATGCAGCGCAAGGCCGCCGGCGATTTGAAGAAGCTGGTGACCGACGGGCTGGTCGATGCCGGCCTGACCTACGAGGCGGCACGCGAATACTGGACGCCGCGCCGGTTGGCGCTCGACCTGCGCGGGCTGACGGCGCGCTCACGCGATGTGCGCGAGGAGCGCAAGGGGCCCTCCACGAAGGCGCCGGAGCAGGCCGTGCAGGGTTTCCTGCGCTCGGCCGGATTGTCTTCCCTCGACGAGGCGGAAATCCGCACCGATCCCAAGAAAGGCGATTTCTACGTTGCTGTCGTCTCGAAGCCGGGCAGGGCGGCCGAGGAGATCATCGCCGGGTTGCTGCCCGGCGTGATCCGCGATTTTTCGTGGCCGAAATCCATGCGCTGGGGCGCCGCCTCCGGCCCGAAAGGCATGCGCTACGGCGCGGTCGAGGGGCGCGGCGGCGAGGCGCTGCGCTGGGTGCGGCCTCTGCAATCGATCCTCTGCACCTTCGGTCCGGAGACTGAAGAGCCGGTGGTGGTCGATTTCGAGGTCGACGGCATCCGATCCGGCAACGTCACCTACGGCCACCGCTTCCATGCGCCGGGCGCCATCACCGTGCGCCGCTTCGAGGATTATGTGGCGAAGCTCGATGCGGCGAAGGTCGTGCTCGACGCAGAACGGCGCAAGGAGATCATCCTCGCCGACGCCAGGAACCTCGCCTTCGCGCGCGGGCTGGAACTGGTCGAGGATGACGGGCTGCTCGAGGAAGTCTCCGGGCTGGTCGAATGGCCGGTGGTGCTGGTGGGCGAGTTCGAGGCGGATTTCCTCTCGATCCCCGCCGAGATCGTGCGGTTGACGATCAGGGCGAACCAGAAATGTTTTGTCACGCGACCGCTTTCCTCCCCCCAATGGGGGCAGGTGCCCGCGAAGCGGACGGAGGGGGCGCAATCAGCCACCCCACCCGACCGGACTGCGTCCGGCCACCCTCCCCTCGAAGGGGAGGGAAAGCTGGCGCCCCATTTCCTCCTCACCGCCAACATCGAGGCCCGCGACGGCGGCGCGGAGATCGCACGCGGCAACGGCAAGGTGGTGCGCGCACGCCTCTCCGATGCCTTGCATTTCTGGAAGACCGACCAGGCCGACCTGCCCGACCTCGGCCGGCTCGGTGCCTCGGCAGAGAAATTCGGGCTCGACCTGAAGAAGCCGCTCGACCAGCGCATGGCTCGCCTCGACCATCTCGGCGTCACCTTCCATGCCAGGCTCGGCACGCAGGGCGAAAGGGTCGAGCGAATTGCGCGATTGGCCGAGGAACTGGCGCCGGTCGTCGGCGCCGATCCGAAGCGCGCCCGCCGTGCCGCAATCCTCGCCAAGGCCGATCTGCAGACCGAGGTCGTCGGCGAGTTCCCCGAACTGCAGGGCCTGATGGGCCGCACCTATGCCGCGCTGCAGGGCGAGCATCCTGCCGTCGCCGCCGCGATCGAGGAGCACTACAAGCCGCAGGGCCCGTCTGATCGCGTGCCGGGCGATCCGGTATCGATCGCAGTGGCGCTGGCCGACAAGCTCGACACGCTCACCGGCTTCTGGGCCATCGACGAGAAGCCGACGGGG
>JBQCFA010000014.1:0-6019 GCA_051959695.1 Rhizobiaceae bacterium | reverse complement strand
AAGGCCGGCGCCCAGCCGCCGCAGCTTCTCGCCTCCGGCGAAGTCAGCCTGACCTCGGTCTATAACGGCCGCATAGACGCCGCCAACCACGATGACCATCGCAATTTCGGCATTCAGTGGAACGGCGGCCTCTACACGCTCGACAGTTGGGTCATCCTGAAGACTTCGCCCAACGTCGACCAGGCCTACAAATATCTCGACTTCGTCGGCAAGGCCGAGAACCAGGCCAAGCTGCCCGAGGCGATCGCCTATGGCGTAACCAACAAAAACGCCACGCCGCTGATCGACAAGAAACGGCTGCCAGACCTGCCGACGGCGCCGGACAACTTCGCCAACGTGATCCACATCTCGGACGCGTTCTGGCTGGAGAACATCGACAAGCTGACCGAGCGCTTCAACACCTGGGCGGCGAGTAACTGATAGAAGACAGGAGGAGGACGTGACGGCGGCGGCGGCCTCCGCGACAAAGGACCGATCGCGGCTGCGCCGCGATCTTGCCCGGGCGGGAAGGCGCCGGCGCCTTCTGGCGATCGGACTGGTCGCGCCGCTTTTCCTGTTCCAGCTCTTCTCCTTCATCATACCGATCGGCGACATGCTGCGCCGATCGGTCGTCGACAGCGACATTGCCGAGACCTGGCCACATGCCGCGGCGATGCTGCGCCAATGGGACAGAACAGGCGATCCGAATGAGGCGATGTTCGCCGTGCTCGGGCGCGACATCAGGGCGTCGGTGAAGGCCCACACATTCGCGACACCGGCGCGTCGGCTGAACTACGCGCTCGACAATGGCCGCAGCCTCGTCATGGATACGGGCCGCGCGCTTAGGAGCCTGGACGGGGACCCGCCCTCCTGGCGCGACGCACTCGTCAAGATCGATCCGGCATGGGGAGAGAAGAAAGTCTGGGTGGCGCTGGCGGAAGCGTCCGGTCCACTGACCGATTTCTACCTGCTGACGGCCGTCGATCTCGAACGCGACGCCGCCAACCACATCGTCCATCGGCCTCCGCAGCAATCGCTCTATATCGAGGTGCTGGCGCGCACCGTGATCATTTCGGTGACCGTGACCGTATTGTGCCTGCTGCTTGGCTTCCCCCTCGCCTACTATGTCGCCAGTGCCCCGCCCAATCGAGCCGGCCTGCTGATGATCCTGGTGCTCCTGCCGCTCTGGACCTCGCTTCTCGTGCGCACCGTCGCCTGGATCGTGCTCCTGCAGGACCAGGGGATCGTCAACCAGATCCTGGTGGCGCTGGGGCTGATCGACCACCCCGTCCGATTGATCTTCAACCGCACCGGCGTCGTCATTGCCATGACGCATGTGCTGCTGCCGTTCATGATCCTGCCGATCATCGCGACGATGAAATCGATCCCGCCTACCTATGTCCGCGCCGCCATCTCGCTCGGCGCGCATCCGGCCGTCGCCTTCTGGAAGGTCTATCTGCCGCAGACGCTGCCGGGCGTCGCGGCCGGCACGCTGCTCGTCTTCATCATGGCGCTGGGCTACTACGTGACGCCGACGCTGGTCGGCGGGCCCAGGGACCAGATGCTCGCCTATTTCATCGCCTTCTACACCACCCAAAGCTCCAACTGGGGGCTGGCGGCGGCGCTCGGCGTCCTGCTTCTGGTGGCTACCGGCATCCTCTATTTCGCCTATTCGCGTCTCGCCGGGCTCAACCAGGTGAGGCTCGGCTGATGGAAGCTTCCGCGAAAACCCTGACCGAACGAGTGGCAAGGGTACTGCTCGCGATTTTCGCGATCCTCGTCTTCGTCTTCCTGATCGCGCCGATCCTGGCGATCCTGCCGCTGTCGTTCAACGATTCGACGTTCCTCGTCTATCCGATGCGCGGCTTCACGCTGCACTGGTATACGGATGTCTTCGCCAGCGAAAAGTGGCGACTGGCTGTGCAGAACTCCTTCCTGATCGGTATCCCGGCGGCCTTCATCGCGACGGTGCTCGGGACGCTGGCGGCTATCGGCCTGTCGCTCGCCGATTTCCGCGGCAAGGCGATCGTAACGGCGTTATTGCTCTCGCCACTGGTGGTGCCGATCATCATCGTCGCCGTCGGGCTCTACTTCTTCTTCGCGCCGCTCGGCCTCACCCAGACCTATGCGGGGCTGATCATGGCGCATGCGGCGCTCGGTGCGCCCTTCGTGGTGGTGACGGTCGGCTCGTCGCTGGCGAGCTTCGACCGCAACCTCGCCCGTGCGGCGGCCAGCCTCGGCGCCCCGCCGGTCACCGTCTTCCGCAAGGTGATGCTGCCGCTGGTGCGTCCGGGCGTGATCTCCGGCGCCCTCTTCGCCTTCGCCGTCTCCTTCGACGAGGTGGTGACCATCCTGCTGCTCGCGGCACCGCAGCAGCGCACCATCCCGCGCGAGATGTTCGATGGCATGCGCGACAGCCTCAACCCGTCCATCACGGCCGTCGCCGCCATGCTAGTGACGCTGGCGATCCTGCTGCTGCTCGTGGTCGAGTGGCTGCGGGTCCGCAACGAGCGGCTGCGCAAGGCAAAGGTGGATTGACGCTTCTCAGGCGGTGGCCGGCCGCCTGATACCGGCGCGGAACAGCAGAACCGTCATCACCGAGATATTCATCAGATTCCAGACGATCCCATTGAGGAAGGCGGCTTCGTAGGAGCCGGTCTGGTCGTAGATCCAGCCCGACATCCAGCCGCCGATCGCCATACCCGCGATGGTCGCCATGATGACGATGCCGACACGCTTTCCAGCCTCCCTCGCCGGCAGGTATTCGCGCACGATGATCGCGTAGCACGGCACGATGCCTCCCTGCGCAAGACCGAAGATCAACGACACGACGTAGAGCGAGGCAAGCCCGTCGAAAGGAATGTAGAGAAAGAGCGCGACGCATTGGAGGATGGAGCCGATCAGCAGCGTCCGTATGCCGCCGATGCGGTCGGCGAGCACGCCCGATGAAAGACGGCTGACCACGCCGCCCGCGAGCATCAACGACAACATGTGCGCGCCCGCGGACGCGCCATAGCCGAGATCGGTGCAATAGGCGACCATGTGCACCTGGGGCATCGACATCGCGACACAGCAGCCGAGCCCGGCGCAGATCAACAGCAGTTGCAGCGCCCAGGGCGAGACGGCGATCGGCTTGACGGCGCCGTCGTTCGCCACTGCGGCGGCCGCGATCACGCCACCCTGGTGAGGCGATTTGCGCCGCAGCAGAAGGAGCAGCGGCACCATCGTTGCCACGCAGACGACCCCGATCGCCACATAGGCGCCGCGCCAGCCCTCTCCGCGCGTGAAGGTTTCGATCGCCAGCGGCCAGACCACGCCTGCAAGGTAGTTGCCACAGGCCGCCGCCGCGACAGCCTTGCCGCGATGCTTGCGGAACCAGTGGGATACATCTGCGATCAGCGGCCCGAAAGTCGCCGCCGTGCCGATGCCGATCAGCCCCTGCGCAAGTCCGAACTGGAAAATAGAGCCACCTGCCGCGGCGAGGATGAAACCACAGGCCATCAGGATCGCGGCAATCACGGCCGGGAGCATGTAGCCCAGCCGGTCGATCGCCCGCCCGATGAAGACATTGCCGGCTGCGAAGCCGACCATGGTCATGGTGTAGGGCAGCGAGGCTTCCCCGCGGTCGACATGGAATTCAGCCTGAACCGCGGGCAACACGACAACCACCGCCCACATGCCGACACCGCCCACCGTGGCAATCAGCATGGAAACGGCAAGCCTGGTCCAGGCGTAGCGGCCGTCGATGTCGGCGGCATGCAGGTTCAGCCTATTGATCGCAGTCGGCATGGGTCTCGCTCGTTTTAGGGCGCGGCGGAGCGGCACCTTCGGGCAAATCGCATATCGCCGGCAGCGCCAGCGATCCTGTTATGCTGTTCCAGCGTCGGGGCCGGACGGCAACTTTTCACCGATGCGCGGCTGTTTCTGCTGCACAGCCCGGCATTTTCGTGTACCCACGCGGCGACCCCGGAGCGCCTGATGTTGAAGAAGAACGAAGAGAGCCGCCTTTCCTTTCCACATGAGGAACCGCCCGAACCCGGCATGCTGATCGAGCTGGCGCCCGGCATCCTGTGGACGCGTATCCCGCTTCCCTTCCGGCTCAACCACGTCAACATCTACCTGATCGAGGACGCCGACGGCTGGGCCGTGCTCGATACCGGCATCGGCAATTCGGCAACGAAGGATATCTGGGAAAGTCTCGTTTCCGGGCCACTGGCCGGCCGCAGGCTGACCCGGCTGATCGTGACCCACTACCATCCCGATCATATCGGATTGGCGGGGTGGCTCTGCGAACGATACGGCCTGCCGCTTTTCACCACCCAGACCTCCTACCTTGGATGCCAGGTGATTTCGCTCAGTCCAGGGGCGCTCGACGCTCGCCCCTATCGCGACTTCTATGCGCGCCACGGAATGGCGCCGGAAACCGTCGACCTCGTCAGTTCGCAAGGCCACAACTATCTCAGGATGGTGACGCCCCTGCCCCTTTCATTCACCCGCGTTGTCGATGGCGACACGCTCTGGATCGGCGGCCGCGAGTTCAGGGCGCTGACCGGCGACGGCCACGCGCCGGAACAATTGATGCTCTACTGCCCGTCGGCGAACGTCCTCTTGGCCGCCGACCAGGTAATCGCGCGGATCAGCCCCAACATAAGCGTCTGGGCCGTCGATCCGGACGGCGACCCGCTCGGCCTCTATCTGCGGTCGTTGAAGCGCATCAAGGCCAGCATACCGGCGGGCACCCTCGTTCTGCCCGGGCATCAACTGCCGTTCCACGGGTTGCATGAGCGCTGCGAGGAACTCGCCGCGCACCATGCCGACCGCTGCGCGGTGATCGCCGAGGCCTGCGCGGCCAAGCCGCACTCGGTCGCCGACCTGGTGCCTGTGCTATTCACGCGTGAACTCGACCCGCATCAGCTGAGCTTCGCCTTCTCGGAGGTGCACGCGCATGTGAACTTCATGTTGCGACGGGGCGAGCTTCGGCATGCCGCCTCCGAGGACGGAAATAGCCGCGTGGAAGCGGCTTGAACCGCCGTTCGCAACTTCGCCCATCGTCCGGCCTCGGCTTCAGCCTAGGCCCTGGCGAACAGCGGTAGCACGGCGCCGTTTATCTCCATGTTCCACGGCGAGGCAAGCTGCAGGACCGCCTCGGCCGCTGCCTTCGGCGACAGCCATTTGGACGTATCGGCGTTCGGCATCGCCTCGCGGTTGGCGGGGGTGTCGATCGTCGAGGGAGCGATGGCGTTGACCAGGATGCGGTCATTCTTCAGTTCCTCGGCAAGCGACAGCGTAATCGCGGTCACGGCCGCTTTGCTCGCGGCATAAGCGAGCATGCCGCCGCCCTTGCGCGGATCTAGGCCGGGTCGCGCCGAAACGTTGACGATCCGCCCGCCCTGCCCCGTCCTGCGCATGTTGCGCACGGCGGCGCGGCAGCATACCACCACAGTCGCCGCGTTCATCTCCATCATGCGAAGGAAGTCAGCGCGTGACACATCGGCGAGCGGCGCCATGGCGAAGCCGCCGGCGAGATGCACCGACGCCCAGAGATTGGGAACGGTGTCGTAGAAGCGGCCTACGGCCTGCTCGTCCGCTAGGTCGATACCGGGAACGATATCGACCTGGCCGCCCTCCCATGTTGCGGGAGGGGCAGAAGCCTTGCGGCTCGGCACATGGCATACGGCCCCCACCTTGAGGAAGCGGGCGACGACGGCCTCGCCCAATGCACCAGTGCCGCCGGTGATGACGACGTTCCTGCCTTCGAACGGTGTGGGCATGGCGGTTCCTCCGAGTTCCGATGCCGCCATTTCGGCCCCGATCGAGGCCGAATGCAAGCATGTCGGTTACCGCGTCGAATGCGCGGGCGTTGCGAAGTCCCTACGCCCTTGGCTTCTCGCCCATAGACGCCTGTTACCGCGCGGCCACGTCCTCCGGCTTCGTCTCCGCCAGCAGCGCCGCGAAGAGATCGACGCGCGGCTCGATGCTGGAAACGAAGATGTGCTCCTGCAGCGTATGCGCGCCGGCGCCGTCGACTCCGAGCCCGTCA
>JBQCFA010000013.1:0-2054 GCA_051959695.1 Rhizobiaceae bacterium | reverse complement strand
ATCCGCCCTGATGCCGAGACCCGCCTTCTTCATCGCGACGACATAGCCATGGTATCGATCGCGGCCCGTAGACGTGTTGTCCGTCCCACCGATCATGGCAATGCGACTATGGCCGAGCGAGATGAGATGGTTCGTCGCCAGCCCGATGCCGTATGCGTCGTCACCGCGGAAGACCGGCACGTCCGCGCCCGTCACGCTGCGCGCGATCAGTACCGCCGGCAGGCCGTTCCCTTCGGCTAGCGCGATATCCTCCTTCGGCGTGCCGATCGCCGGAGACATGATGATGCCGTCGGCGCCCAGTTGCAGCAACGTGTCGATGAAGGTCCGCTGCTTTTCGAGATCATCATAGTGGTTGCAAAGAAGGAAGGTTTGCCGGCCGCGATCCAGTTCCGATTCGATGGAGCGCAGGATTTCGGCGTAGAACGGGTTCATGATGTCGTGCACGACGACGCCGACGATGCCCGATCGCGAGGTCCGGAGGCTGGCGGCCCTGCGATTGTAGATATAGCCGATGGCGCGTGCGTGTTCCTTGATGCGCTCGCGCGTCTTGTCGGCGACGAGGGGTGAATCGCGCAACGCCAGCGACACCGTGGCCGTGGAGACGTTCAGTGCGTCGGCTATCGTCGACAGCTTGATTTTCTGAGCCAGCGCCCTCTCCCGGCCAAGCCTTAAACTGTTTAAGGCTGCTTATGCCATCGAAAGAAACCGGATCAAAGCCTTTTTGACGGTTGCCCGCCATCGCCGTCCCGCCCCGCTTCCGGTGGCAAGATGCGATGGGAGTGCTGCGTCGGGCACGTTACTCGGCGGCCACCGGCGTATCTTCTTCGTCGCCTTCGTCCGGCTCGACATGCTCGCCGCCCGAAAGGTTCGCCTCGATCCGCGCCAAGAGCTTCGTCAGCGTCTTCTGCTCCTTCTTGTCGAGGCCCTTAAGGGCCAGCTTCTGCGTCTTGCGTATCGACTTCTCGATCGCCTTGATGGCGTCGGTTCCGCTTTCTGTCAGGAAGACATGCGCCTGGCGGCCATCCTGTTCGGACGCTTGCTTGGTCAGAAACCCCTGGCCCTGCAGCCGATTGATCGTCTTGGTTATGGTTGGCGGCCGAACGCCGAGGCGAAGCGCGAGCTGGCCCGGCGTCTGACCGTCTTCCGCCGCCAGCGCCAGCATGATCTGGTCTTGGCCGGGATAGAGCCCATGTCCGTTAAGCCGGCTCGCGAGCGAGGTGCGCGACAGCCGCGCCGCCGACTGCAAAAGGTTCATCGTAGCCACCTTGTCGGTCTTGGCCATTGGCTGTGCCTCCCCCTTTGTTGGGACAACAGGACCGGGTACGGACCTTAGCGGTGGCCCGGACTTTCGCAACTGCCGGCAGGGTCGCCGACGCTTTGCCGGCAACCATTTCCTTGAATGGCAAAACCGTGTGACAGCCGGATGACAGCCGGCGCGAGGCTCGATCCAGGACGTGCAATCGGTGCCGATGCGTCCTATATGAAGCGCGCATCCGAACGAGGCATATCATGACAGACACCCAGTCGCAGATCCCGGTTACGGTTCTGACCGGTTATCTCGGGGCCGGCAAGACCACCCTGCTCAATCGCATTCTCTCCGAAGACCACGGCAAGCGCTACGCCATCATCGTCAACGAGTTCGGCGAGATCGGTATCGACAACGACCTGATCGTGGAATCCGACGAGGAAATCTACGAGATGAACAATGGTTGTGTCTGCTGCACGGTGCGCGGAGACCTGATCCGGGTCGTCGAAGGCTTGATGCGCCGTCCCGGCCGCTTCGACGCGATCCTCGTCGAGACCACCGGGCTTGCCGATCCCGTCCCCGTCGCGCAGACCTTCTTCATGGACGATGACGTGCGATCCAAGACGCGGCTTGACGCCGTGGTGGCGCTTGTCGACGCCAAGCATCTGCCGCTGAGGCTTAAGGACAGTCGCGAGGCGGAGGACCAGATCGCCTTCGCCGACGTGGTCCTGCTCAACAAGACCGACCTCGTCAGCGAGGAGGAACTGAAGAGTGTCGAGGCGACGATCCGCAAGATCAATCCCTCGGC
>JBQCFA010000012.1:0-16652 GCA_051959695.1 Rhizobiaceae bacterium | reverse complement strand
CTGACCAACTCGGCGCGGACGCGGTCGAGCATCATTTCGCGGCCGTCTCCACCGCGCTCGACAAGGTCGCGGAGTTCGGCATCCGCAAGGAGCGCGTCTTCGGCTTCTGGGATTGGGTAGGTGGCCGCTACTCGCTGTGGTCGGCCATCGGGCTATCCATTATGATCGCCATCGGGCCGGAGCGGTTCCGGAGATTTCTCTCCGGAGCGCATACCATGGACGAGCATTTCCGCTCCGCGCCGATGCTGGAGAACCTGCCCTTAGTGCTCGGCCTCGTCGGCTTCTGGAACCGGGTCGTGTGCGCCTATCCGGCACGCGCCGTCATACCCTACGACCAACGGCTCGCCCGCCTGCCAGCCTATCTGCAGCAGCTCGACATGGAATCGAACGGCAAGCACGTGACACTGCAGGGCACGGAGGCGGCAACGCCGACCGGCCCACTGGTATGGGGCGAGCCGGGCACCAACGGGCAGCATGCCTTCTTCCAGCTGCTGCACCAGGGCACCGACACCATCCCCGTCGAGTTCATCGCCGCGGCGCAAGGGCACGAACCGGAACTGAAGCACCACCACGATCTGCTTCTCGCCAATTGCCTGGCGCAATCGGAAGCCTTCATGCGCGGACGCACGCTGGAGGAAGCGAAGAAGCAGATGCTCGGCAAAGGCATGGCCGTGAAAGAAGTCGAGCGGGTGGCCCCGCATCGCGTCTTCGCGGGCAACCGGCCTTCCATCACCATCCTCTACCGCAAGCTGGACCCCTATGCGCTCGGCCGGCTGATCGCGCTCTACGAGCACCGGGTCTTCGTCGAGGGCGCGCTCTTCGACATCAACTCCTTCGACCAATGGGGCGTGGAACTGGGCAAGGAGCTGGCGACGGAACTCCTGCCCGTCGTCGATGGCAGGAAAAGCGCGGAAGGCAAGGATTCGTCGACAGCCGGGCTCGTCGCGAAAATCACCGAGTTGCGGAAGGCGGGATGACCGGCATGGGGGGTATCAAGGGCATATTGTTCGACAAGGACGGCACGCTGATCGATTTCGACCGGACCTGGTTCGGGGTCGCCGACCTGATGGCGCTGAAGGCGGCGGATGGTTCGCGCAGCCGGGCCGACCATCTGCTGATAGAGGCGGGCTACGATTTCGGCACCAGGCGCTTCAAGGCGGACTCGGTGTTCGCCGCCGGCACAAACGCCGAGCTGATCGCGCTCTGGTATCCGCACCAGTCCCCGTCCGAACGACAGGCGACCATCGAGGACTACGACCGTTTCGTCGGCGAAAACGCTTCGGCGAAACCCTTTGGGCTCCCCGGCGTCAAGGACACGATCGAAAAACTTCACCGCCAGGGCTACAGGATGGCGGTTGCCACAAACGATTCCACGCAGGGCGCGGAGCGGACGCTCGCCGCGCTCGGCATGTCGCAGCTTTTCGACGCCGCCTACGGCTACGACGCCGTCGCCAACCCGAAACCGGCGCCCGACACGGTTCGCGCCTTTTGCGACCTGACCGGCTGCAAGCCCTCCGAACTGGCCATGGTCGGCGACAACCGGCACGACATGGAGATGGCGCGCGCCGCGGGCGCTGGCATGGCGATCGGTGTCCTGAGCGGCAACGGCACGCGCGACACCCTCTCGCCGCTCGCCGATGTCCTCATCGAGTCCGTCGCCGACCTGCCGGGCCTGCTGTCGCGGGAATAGCGCTACTGGCCGAACCCTTCGTGATTGAGGAGAAAGATGCGTTCAGCCGGCGTGCTCTCGCGGCCGAGCACCTTGTTGCGGTGAGGGAAGCGCCCGAACTTGGCGATGATGTCGCGATGATCGACCGCGAACTTCTCGTTCTTGCCGGCGTCCTGGTCGCGGAACAGCGCCACCGAGCGCTCCTGGTCCGCGAGGATCTCGCTGTGCATGAACGGCATGTAGAGGAACTGCTTTCCGGCCTCGTCAAGTTGGGCGTCAAGCTTCGCGGCCAGCGCCTTGCGGGCGATGTCGATCGCGAGATCGTCCGTAGCGAAGGCCTCTCCGCGGCCGCGGAACATATTGCGGGGAAACTGGTCCAGGACGATCACGGCCGCAAGCGCGGCGCGCGCCTCCTGGTACGCGACGGGCGGAACGCGCGCGCGGATCTCGCGGTAGAGATGCTCGAAACGAGACCCGATCTCCATGTCCGTCGCGTCGTTCCTGGTGAACCAGTCCTCCTCGGAAAGCTCCCCGAACCAGAATGATAGGACGTCTTGCACCCAGTTTTCCTGCATCGTCCGTCCTTGCTTCTCCGCTCGCGAGACATGCCCCGTCGCCCGGACATGGTCCGCTTTCCGGGAGTTCCCATGGCTTCGGAACGGTGCTTATATGGAATTCCGAGCGCTGGGCAAGCAACCGCGCGAAGAGTGAATGGGAGTTCTCGATGAAAAAAATGGGTTTCATGGCGGCCATGCTGGCAGCCACGCTGTTTAGCGCCGCGGCCAGCGCCAAGACGCTGGTCTATTGCTCCGAAGGATCGCCAGAGGGCTTCGATCCCGCGCTCTACACAGCCGGCACCACCTTCGACGCCTCGTCGAAACCGGTCTACAACCGCCTTGTCGAATTCAAACGCGGCACGACTGAAGTCATCCCCGGGCTGGCCGAGAAATGGGACGTCTCCGACGACGGGCTCGAGTACACCTTCCACCTGCGCAAGGGCGTTAAATTCCAGACGACGGGCTTCTTTACGCCAACGAGAGAATTCGACGCGGACGACGTGGTCTTCACCTTCCAGCGCATGCTCGACAAGCAGAACCCCTGGTACAATTATGCCGGCGGCCAGTGGGAATATTTCGACGCAATGTCGATGCCGACGCTCATCAAGAGCGTGCAGAAAGTCGACGATCTGACAGTCAAGTTCACACTGGCGCATCCCGAAGCGCCGTTCATCGCCAACATGGCCATGGATTTCGCCTCCATCATGTCGAAGGAATACGCCGACAAGCTGGACAAGGACGGCCACAAGGAGCAGCTCAACCAGCAGCCTGTCGGCACCGGTCCGTTCACCTTCGTCGGCTACCAGAAGGATGCGGTGATCCGCTACAAGGCCAATCCGGACTACTGGGACGGCAAGCAGGCGATCGACGATCTGGTCTTCGCCATCACGCCGGATGCCGGCGTTCGCTACCAGAAACTGCAGGCCGGCGAATGCCAGGTCATGCCCTATCCTGCCCCGGCCGACGTCGAGGCGATGAAGAAGAACGACAAGCTCACCGTGATGGAGCAGGCCGGTCTCAACGTTGCCTACATGTCCTACAACACGACGCAGAAGCCGTTCGACAACGTCAAGGTGCGCAAGGCGCTCAACATGGCCGTCAACAAGAAGGCCATCATTGACGCCGTCTATCAGGGCTCCGGCCAGCCCGCGGTCAACCCGATCCCGCCGACCATGTGGGGCTACAATCAGAACGTGAAGGACGACCCCTATGATCCGGAGGCGGCCAAGAAGATGCTGGAGGAGGCCGGCGTCAAGGACCTGTCGATGAAGATCTGGGCCATGCCGGTGCAGCGCCCCTACATGCCGAACGCGCGCCGCACGGCGGAACTTATCCAGGCGGATTTCGCCAAGGTCGGCGTCAAGGCCGAGATCATCTCCTACGAATGGGGCGAATATCTCAAGCGCGCCGCTGACAAGAACCATGACGGCGCCATCATCCTGGGCTGGACCGGCGACAATGGCGATCCCGACAACTTCATGGCGACGCTGTTGGGATGCGACGCCGTCGGCACCTCTAACAATACGGCAGAGTTCTGCTACAAGCCCTACGAGGACCTGATCCAGAAAGCCAAGACGGTTTCCGACCAGGCCGAGCGCGCCAAGCTCTACGAGCAGGCCGAGGTGGTCTTCAAGGAGCAGGCTCCCTGGCTTTCCATCGCCCATTCGACCGTCTTCATGCCGATGCTGAAGACCGTAACGGGCTACAAGATGGACCCGCTCGGCTCGCACCGGTTCGACGGCGTCGATATCGCCGAATAGCCCTGTACCCGGCCATGCCGGCAATCCGCACCCAGCATCTTCCCGTCTTCGCACGGGGAGATGCTTCTCCGCATTCCATTGGCGCTTGAAGAGACCGGATGCTCCGCTTTGTCCTGGTCAAGATCGGCCTCCTGATCCCCACCTTCGTCGGCGTGGCGATCGCTGCCTTCGGCTTTGTCCGTCTCCTGCCCGGCGATCCCGTCCTGCTGCTTGCCGGAGAACATGGCATAAGCCCGGAGCGGCACGCCGAACTCATGCACCAGTACGGCTTCGACAAGCCGATGTGGCTGCAGTTCCTGGATTTCCTGTGGCATCTGCTGCAGGGCGACCTCGGCGTGTCAATCGCCACGAAACGCCCGGTCATCAGCGAATTCCTGGCGCTCTTCCCGGCGACGCTCGAGCTTTCCATCTGCGCCATCATATTCGCGATCCTGCTCGGCATTCCGGCCGGCATCCTGGCCGCCACCAAGCGCGGGTCATGGATCGACCAGACGGTGATGGGCTCCGCGCTCGTCGGCTACTCCATGCCGATCTTCTGGTGGGGGCCGTTGCTCATCATCCTCTTTGCCGGGATCCTGCACTGGACACCGGTGTCCGGGCGCATCTCGCTCATGTATTTTTTCCCGAACGTCACCGGCTTCATGCTGATCGACAGCCTGCTCTCCGGCCAGAAGGGCGCCTTTTCCTCGGCCGTATCGCACCTCATCCTGCCGACCGTCGTGCTGGGCACCATTCCGCTCGCCGTCATCGCGCGCCAAACACGCTCGGCCATGCTCGAAGTGCTCGGCGAAGATTACGTGCGGACCGCCCGCGCCAAGGGCCTTTCGCCGGCGCGCGTGGTTTCCGTCCATGCGCTGCGCAACGCGCTGATCCCGGTCATCACGACCATCGGCCTCCAGGTCGGGGTTCTGATGGCGGGCGCGATCCTGACCGAGACGATCTTCTCCTGGCCCGGCGTCGGCAAGTGGATGGTCGATTCCATCTTCCGACGCGACTATCCTGCCGTCCAGGGCGGGCTGCTTCTGATCGCGCTGATCGTCATGTTCGTCAATCTGATCGTCGATCTGCTGTATGGCCTGGTGAATCCTCGGGTGCGCCATGGCCGGTGAATCGATGAACCACGCCGCCGCCGAACCTGTCCATGGCGACACGCGACAGGGCGGGCGCTTCGCGCTTTTGATGGAGTTCTGGGCCTATTTCAGCGAAAACCGGGGCGCCGTCATCGGCCTCCTGTTCTTCGTATTCGTCTGCCTGGTGGCCGTCTTCGCCGGCTTCATCGCGCCGCACGGGCCGGACGAACAGTTCCGCGACGCGCTTCTGAGGCCGCCCGTCTTCCAGGAGGGCGGCGAGTGGCGGTTTCTGCTGGGCACAGACGCGGTCGGGCGCGACATGCTCTCGCGCATCATCTTCGGCAGTCGCTATTCGCTCTTCGTCGGCTGCGTCGTCGTTTCGGTGGCGCTCGTGGCCGGCATACTGGTCGGCCTCGTCGCCGGCTTCGTCGGCGGATGGGTGGACACGCTCATCATGCGGGTGATGGACATCATACTGGCCTTCCCGAGCCTGCTGCTGGCGCTGGCGCTGGTGGCCATCCTGGGGCCGAGCCTCACCAACGCCATGATCGCCATCGCCATCGTGCAGCAACCGCATTACGTGCGCCTGACGCGCGCGGCCGTACTTGGCGAGAAACATCGCGACTACGTCACCGCCGCGAGGGTCGCAGGGGTGCGGCCGCTGCGCCTGATGTTCGTGACTATCCTGCCCAATTGCCTGGCGCCGCTGATCGTGCAGGCGGCGCTCTCTTTCTCCAACGCCATCCTCGACGCGGCGGCACTCGGCTTCCTCGGCATGGGCGCGCAACCGCCGACGCCCGAATGGGGCACGATGCTGGCCGAAGCGCGCGAATTTATCCTGCGCGCCTGGTGGGTGGTGACGATGCCGGGCCTCGCCATCCTCCTGACCGTGCTCGCCATCAACCTGACGGGCGACGGCCTGCGCGACGCGCTCGATCCAAAGCTGAAGAGGTCGTGATGCCATGGCCCTCCTTGACATCAAAAACCTTAGCGTCGAATTCGACACCGCCCACGGACCGTTCCGGGCGGTCGACGGCGTTTCCTTCTCGGTCGACGAAAGCGAGGTGCTGGCGATCGTCGGAGAATCCGGCTCCGGCAAATCGGTCTCGATGCTGGCCGTCATGGGCCTGCTTCCCTGGACGGCGCGGGTCACGGCCGATCGCATGGAGTTCGAGGGTCGCGACCTCATCGGCATGAGCGGCCGCGAGCGCCGCACCATCATCGGCCGCGACATCTCGATGATCTTCCAGGAGCAGATGTCGAGCCTCAACCCCTGCTTCACGGTAGGGTTCCAACTTTCGGAGGCGATCAAGACGCATCTGGCGCTCGGCCGCCGCGCGCGGAAGGAACGCGCCATCGATCTTCTTCGCCAGGTCGGTATTCCGGCGCCCGAGAAGCGGCTCTCCTCCTTCCCGCACCAGCTTTCCGGTGGCATGAACCAGCGCGTCATGATCGCCATGGCGATCGCCTGCAGCCCCAAGCTCCTGATCGCGGACGAACCGACGACGGCGCTCGACGTGACCATCCAGGCACAAATCCTCGATCTCCTGCTCAAGCTCCAGCAGGACACGAAGATGGCGCTGGTGCTGATCACGCACGACATGGGGGTCGTGGCCGAGACGGCCGAGAGGGTTTCCGTGCAATATGCCGGCCAGAAGGTCGAGGAACAGCGCGTGCGACCGCTCTTCGAGGATCCGCACCATCCCTATACGGCCGCGCTCCTGTCGGCGCTGCCCGAGCGCGCCACCACACGACACCTGCCCTCGATCCCCGGCATGGTTCCCGGCCAGTTCGACCGTCCGCCGGGCTGCCTGTTCTCGCCGCGCTGCAAATTCGCGACCGAGCTTTGCCGCGATGTCGTACCGCCCCGCCAGGACACCGAACTCGGCCAGGCGCTATGCCACTATCCGCTCCAGCACGGAGTCCCCAAGGATCACCCCGTGAAGGGAATGGCGGCATGAGCGGCGACACGGTGCTCGAGGCGAAGGACCTCGCACGCTATTATCCGGTGCATCGAGGGGCTTTCGCGAAGCCTGTCGAACTGAAGGCGCTCGACGGCGTGAGCTTCACCTTGGAGCGCCGGCGCACGCTTGCCGTTGTCGGAGAATCCGGCTGCGGGAAATCGACCCTGGCACGGCTCGTGACCATGATCGAGTCCCCGACCAGGGGCGAATTGAGAATCACCGGCGTCGATGTCGGGCCGGAAGATGCCGGGGCGGCGCGGCGGCTGAGAAGCAAGGTGCAGATCGTCTTCCAGAACCCCTACGGATCGCTCAACCCGCGCCAGAAGATCGGATCGGCGCTGGAAGAGCCGCTTCTGGTCAACACGAAGCTTGCTCCGTCCGAACGGCGGGAGCGCGCCCGCGCCATGATGACGGCGGTCGGGCTCCGCGGGGAGCACTATGATCGTTACCCGCACATGTTTTCGGGCGGGCAGCGCCAACGCATCGCGATCGCCCGCGCACTGATGCTCGATCCGGAAATCCTCGTGCTGGACGAACCCGTCTCGGCGCTCGACGTCTCCATCCAGGCGCAGGTGCTCAATCTTCTGCACGACATGCAGGAGCGGATGAACCTCGCCTACATGTTCATCAGCCATGATTTGTCTGTCGTGCGCCATATCGCCGACGACGTCATGGTCATGTATCTCGGCCGCCCGGTCGAGCACGGCCCGCGCGACGCCATCTTCGCCAATCCGCAGCATCCTTACACGCGGGCGCTGCTTTCGGCGACGCCGGTCGCCGACCCGAACCGCAAGAGGGAGCGGATCGTGCTCAAGGGCGAACTGCCCTCGCCGATCTCGCCGCCGTCGGGCTGCCCTTTCCATCCGCGCTGTCCGCTCGCCTTCGAACGCTGCGTGGTCGAGGAGCCGAAGCTGAAGCCATCGCGTGGCGTGCTGGTCTCCTGCCATGCCGTCGAAGAGGGCAGGAGCGGTGGGGCGGCAGTCGACGGTACCGTGGTCGAGGGAGCGGCAATCACGCGGTAGGACAGGCGGCATCGTATGGACTTCCGGAGAGTTCCCATCGACCGGGCGCCGCACTAGATTACAGGGCATTGTGAAACCCATCTTTTATGGAGAGTGTGATGGCCAAGGATGATGCGAAGAAACTACGCAAGGCTCCGCTGGCGACGCCGAGCGGCCTCGGCTCGAATGCGTCGAAGGACATCGCGGCCAGCCTGACGGCCCTCCTCGCCGATGTCTTCGCTCTTTACGTCAAGACCAAGAATTTCCACTGGCACATGTCAGGTCCGCATTTCCGCGACTATCATCTCCTTCTCGACGAGCATTCCGCACAGATCTTCGCCATGACCGACGATGTTGCCGAGCGCGCGCGCAAGGTAGGAGGGACGACGCTGCGTTCGATCGGACAGATCTCCAAGCTGCAGCGCATTCCCGACAACGACGCGGAATTCGTGGCGCCCGAGGACATGCTGGCGGAGCTGAAGGAAGACAATCTCAAGCTGACGCAGATCATGCGCGAAGTGCACGACACGTGCGACGAGCATGGCGACGTCGCCACGGCCAGCATGCTGGAGAACTGGATCGACGAGGCGGAACGGCGCACCTGGTTCCTGTTCGAGACGACAAGGCAGCGCTAGAAAATTTGGGGGCGTGCTTTGCGGCCCGCTTCGAAGGATGCCCCCTTCGCTCAGTCCAGCATCGCCTGCAACGTCTCGATGCGATCTGCTTCGTTGGCTGGCTTGTCCCACCGCAGCCGCGAGATGCGAGGGAAGCGCATGGCGACGCCCGACCGGTGGCGCTTCGATCGCGCCAACCCCTCGAAGGCGATTTCCAGTACCAGGCCATGGTTCGGCTCGGCGCGCACGGAGCGCACCGGGCCGAAGCGCTCGATCGTGTTGTCGCGCACATATTTGTCGAGTTGCTTCAGTTCCTCGTCGGTGAAGCCGAAATATGCCTTGCCGACCGGGACTAGTTCGGGCGCTTCCTCCGGCCCCGACCACACGCCGAAGGTGAAGTCGGAATAAAAACTCGAGCGCTTTCCGTGGCCGCGCTGGGCATACATGAGCACCGCGTCCACGACATGCGGATCGCGCTTCCACTTGAACCACGGGCCCTTCGGCCGGCCGGGCACATAGGCGGAATCGAGCCGCTTCAGCATGACGCCCTCGATCACCGGATGCGGCGGCTCGCGCCGCATGGCGTCGAGCACGCTCCAGTCTGCGAAGGCGACGATCGGCGACAGGTCGAGGCGTGAAGGATCGAGCGTTCCGACGAAGGCTTCCAGCCGTCTGCGCCTTTCCAGGAAGGGCAGCGGGCGGATATCCTCTTTCCCCTCCTGCAGCAGGTCATAACAGCGGACGAATACCGGATATTGCCGGACGATCTTGGGCGGCACGCTTTTGCGGTTCAGCCGCTGCTGCAGGTCCGAAAAGGTGCCGGTATGGTTGGGCGGATTGCCGACCAGAAGTTCGCCGTCGAGCGAGGCTTCGAAGTCCATCGCTTCGATGAGATCGGGAAAGGCGCCGGAAATATCGTCGCCGGTACGGGAATAGAGCCGCCGTACACCCTTCTCGGCTACGGCCTGGACACGGATCCCGTCCCATTTCCACTCCGCCGCATAGTCGGCCGGGTCAATCTTCTGCAGATCGCCGTCCTGGACGGGATTCGACAGCATGACGGGGCGGAAAGGCGCGGCTGCCGACAATTCGGGTTTGCCGGTCTTGCCTGTCAGCCAATCGAACAGCTCCTTGTAGGGCGGCTTCAGGCCATGCCACAGTTCCTCGATCTCCACCACGTCGACGCCGCCAAAATCGGCCAGCGCCTGCTTGGCGAGCCGCGCCGAGACGCCGATGCGCAGGCCGCCGGTAACCAGCTTGATTGTCGCGAAGCGTTCCGAGATGGGCATGCGGTCGAGCAGGCGCGCCAGAACGGCCGGGCCATCGGCGCGGCCGGCGGAGCGCAATCGCGACACCGCTTCGGACAGCCGGACCACGCTGCCTTCAATCTCGGCCTCCGGTCCGGGCCAGACCAAAGACACCGTTTCAGCCAGATCGCCGACGTAATCGTAGGAATAGGCGAAGAGGAGCGGGTCCATCCGCTCCATGACGAGCGCGCGCAACATTGCCGGCTTGACCGAAGGGATATCGAGATCCCCGGTGATGGCCGCCAGCGCCAAGCCCCTGTCGGGATCGGGCGTCGCCTTGAGGTGGTCGACGATCAGCCTGAGCTTGCCGTTGCGCGACGGCGTGAGGACCAGGCGATCGAGGAGTTCGGCGAATCTTTCCATTTCAGTATTTTCCAATACCGATTTCAGGTTGTAATCTGCAATTTATACGGTAATCTTATGCACGCTTAGGTTGGTAGAGGAAACGATGGACCAGCTGATCGATACGCTTTGGAAAGCCTGGATCGACGCGATGCCCGGAGCGCAGAACAAGATTTACGTTACCGGCGAAGTCAGGACAGGCGCGGCGAACGAGGTTCCGAAGCTGACGATGGCGGTGCCGCAAGGCGTCAACCCGAATATCCTCGTCCTTGACCTTTCGATCCAGGATAGCGGGGACCGGGGAATTCAGCTCGTTGCCTTCCGCGCTGCGCGGTTCGAAAGGGAATCGGGTTCCCATCACTACTCTCGGGTCGAGATCCGCTACGGGAAGCAACATACGACGATCGACGTGACGCAGGTGCATTAGTCTCCCTCGTCCTCGTAGCCGACGAGGTGCAGCGGCCTCCCCGTTAAGCCTTGCAGTTGGCACCAGCGCACGAGTGCCTCCTCGCGGCCGTGTGTCACCCAGACCTCACGTGCGCCGGTTTCGCGAATCGTCGCGGTCAGTTCGTCCCAGTCGGCGTGGTCGGAAATCACCAGGGGCAGCTCGACGCCGCGCTGCCTGGCGCGCTGACGGATACGCATCCAGCCTGACGCGAAGCAAGCTACCGGATCGGCGAAACGCCGCGCCCAGCGGTCGGCGAAGGCGGATGGCGGTCCGACGATGATCTCCCCGGCGAAGGCGCTTTTGTTAGCGCCTTCGATCGTCGCCGGTTCCAGTGGCCCGAGATCAATGCCCTGCTCCTGATAGTAGTCGCACAGCTTCGCCAGCGCGCCATGAATAAAGATCGGCCGCTCATAGCCGGCACCGCGCAAAAGCCGGATGACGCGCTGGGCCTTGCCGAGCGCGTAAGCGCCGATAAGGTGCGCCCGCTCGGGGAACTGCTCGACCGACTTCAGCAGCATTGCGATCTCGTGCGCCGCGTCGGGGTGGCGGAACACCGGAAGCGCGAAGGTCGCCTCGGTGATGAAGACATCGCAGGGCACGGTTTCGAAGGGCCGGCAGGTCGGATCGACAGCGCGCTTGTAGTCGCCTGAAGCGACGATGCGAAAGCCATCCTTCTCGACCGCGATTTGCGCCGATCCCAGGACATGGCCGGCCGGATGGAAGCTCACCGATACGCCGTTCAGCCAAAGTGTCTCGCCGAGCGCCGCCTCCTGCGTCGAGCCGGCGAAGCCTTCGCCATAACGCAACGCCATGATGTCCAGTGTCTGCCTCGTGGCCAGCACATGGCGATGGCCGGATCGCGCGTGGTCGGAATGACCATGCGTGACGAGAGCCCGTTTCACCGGCCGTACGGGATCGATGAAGAAATCGCCGGGCGGGCAGTAGAGGCCTTCGGGTCGCGGGAGGAGGAGTTCGTGCGGCTGCATCGGTACTGAAAATAGGCATTTGCGGGCGCGCGAAAAGGTGATTGCAAAATCCTCCCGACAAGCCCATATGCCGCGCGCCCGGCTTGCGGGCACGGAACCCTCGCACACATGCACCCCATCCAGCTTTCGTCCGGCGACCTGTTGGCGGACCGTCGGGCTTCGTATGCGGAGATGCTCCTCGACAGCGGAGATGCCGTCGCCGCCGCCGATCTGATGCGCGATGCGCTGGCGCTCGCGCCGGGCTGGGGCGCCGGCTGGTTCCGGCTCGGCGAAATGCTGGAGACGGCCGGACGCGGACCGGAAGCCGAGGAAGCGTGGCGTGAGACGCTCAGGATCGACCCTCAAGACCGCATGGGTGCTGCCCTGAAGCTAGGGCTGACGGCATCGACCGCCGGCGTCGTGGCGCCACCCGCCGCCTTCGTCGAGACGTTGTTCGATCAATATGCCGCGGAATTCGACGCCGCGCTGGTCGAGCGGCTCGGCTACCGAGTGCCGGAACTGCTGCAGGAAGCTCTTTTGGCCGCCGGCTGCGCGAATTTTGCGCACGCGGTCGATCTCGGTTGCGGCACCGGCCTCATGGGCGAGCGTCTGCGTGGAATGGCAAGCTTCCTCGAAGGCTATGACATCTCCGCCGGCATGCTGAAGGAGGCCGAGGCCAAGCGCATCTACGACCGGCTGCAACGGCAGGATCTGCAGATGCTGCAGGCGCTGTCGCCGATTGCAGATCTGGTGACCGCGGCGGATGTATTGATGTATGTCGGCGAACTCGAGCGGCTCTTTTGCCGCGTTTCCGAGCTACTGGTTCCAGGCGGGCACTTTGCCTTTTCGGTCGAACTGAACGACGGCCCCGAGGAACTCGTGCTTCGCCCCTCTCGCCGCTATGCGCATTCGCGGGGTTATGTCGAGCGGCTGTTGGCCGAGAAGGGTTTCCTGCCCCTCAGCCTGACAAACTCGACAATCCGCATGGACCGCGATGAACCGGTAACCGGGCTGATCGCGGTTGCTCGGCGGACGGACGCATCAGCGGAAGCCAGGGAGGGAATGCATCCCCTCGCTGGTACGGTACCTGCCCGATCCATCTTGGCTTGATCTTCGTTCTGGTTTAGTTCTGGCGGCTTGAACACCCAGCCGAGCCTCTTCGCGGAATCCTCGCCCGCCATCCTGCCCGCACCATTCCTGAAATGGTTCGCGGAGCGCGGCTGGGCGCCAAGGCCGCACCAGATGGAGCTTCTGGCGCGGGCGCAGAAGGGCGCCTCCGTACTGCTGATCGCGCCGACGGGTGCGGGTAAGACGCTCGCCGGCTTCTTGCCGAGCCTCGTCGATCTGGCGGGGCGGCCGAAGCGGAAACCGGGCGAGGCTTATCGCGGCGTCCACACGCTCTATATCTCGCCACTCAAGGCGCTCGCCGTCGACATCGAGCGCAACCTCGGCAAGCCGGTGGCGGAGATGGGCCTGCCGATCACCATGGAGACGCGCACGGGCGACACCCCGGCGCACAAGCGGCAACGGCAGAAGCTCATACCGCCGGACATTCTCCTGACCACGCCGGAACAACTGGCGCTGCTGATCGCCAACAAGGACGCCGAACGCTTCTTCTCCGGCTTGCGCTACGTCGTGCTAGACGAACTGCATTCGCTGGTCACATCCAAGCGGGGGCACCTGCTGGCGCTCGGGCTGGCGCGGCTGCGCCGGTATGTGCCCTCCCTGCAAGCGATCGGGCTCTCCGCGACCGTCGCCGAGCCGGACCAGTTGCGGCAATGGCTGGTGCCGCAGAACCCGCCAGGCGGGATGGCCGATCTCATTACGGTCGGCGGCGGCGCCAAACCGGTCATCACGATCCTCGACTCCGCTCAACACGTTCCGTGGTCCGGTCACTCGGCGCGCTATGCCATCCCCGAGATCTTCGAGGCGATCAAAAGGCACCGCACCACGCTTCTCTTCGTCAACACGCGTAGCCAGGCGGAACTGCTCTTCCAGGAGCTTTGGCGCGTCAACGAGGAGACGTTGCCGATCGCGCTGCATCACGGCTCGCTCGATGTCGGCCAGCGCCGACGGGTCGAGAAAGCGATGGAGGCGAACGCCTTGAGAGCTGTCGTCGCAACTTCGACGCTCGACCTCGGCATCGACTGGGGCGACGTCGATCTGGTCGTGCATGTCGGCGCGCCGAAGGGCGCCAGCCGTCTCGCCCAGCGCATCGGCCGCTCCAATCACCGCATGGACGAGCCAAGCCGCGCCATCCTGGTCCCGGCCAACCGCTTCGAGGTATTGGAATGCCGCGCCGCACTCGACGCCAACTATCTCGGCGCGCAGGACACGCCGCCACTCGCCGAGGGCGCGCTGGACGTCCTCGCCCAGCACGTGCTCGGCGCCGCCTGCGCCGAGCCATTCCATGCCGAGGAGCTGCTGGAGGAAATCCGCAGCGCCGCGCCCTATGCGGAGATGGACCGGCCAACCTTCGATCGCGTGGTCGATTTCGTGGCCACGGGCGGATACGCGCTGCGCAGCTATGAACGCTACGCCCGCATACGCCAGATGGCTGACGGGCGCTGGCGCGTCGCCCACCCCCGCATTGCGCAGCAATACCGGCTGAATGTCGGCACCATCGTCGAGGCGCCGATGCTGAAGGTGCGCCTGACCCGGCAGCGTGGGCGCGGCGGCAATGTCAGGGGCGGGTCGGTGCTCGGCGAGATCGAGGAGTATTTCGTCGAGACGCTGGCGCAGGGCGACACGTTCCTCTTCGCCGGAAAGGTCGTCCGGTTCGAGGGTATCCGCGAGAACGAATGCTACGTCACCAATGCCGCAGGCAGCGACCCCAAGGTGGCGAGCTACATGGGCGGCAAGTTCCCGCTCTCGACCTATCTGGCGGCGGAAGTGCGCTCCATGCTCGCCGACCCGTCGCGCTGGCATGTGTTGCCGGAGCAGGTGGCCGACTGGCTGCGCATCCAGAAGGATCACTCCGTCCTGCCGCGCCGCGAGGACCTTCTCGTCGAAACGTTTCCGCGCGGCAACCGCTTCTACATGGTCGCCTATCCGTTCGAGGGCAGGCTGGCGCACCAGACGCTCGGCATGCTCTTGACCCGCCGGCTGGAGCGCGCCGGCGCGCATCCGCTAGGCTTCGTCGCCACCGACTACTCGCTGGCCGTCTGGTCACTAGGGGATATGGGCGGCATGTTCCGGTCTGGCAGGCTGCCGCTCGACGAGCTCTACGCCGAGGACATGCTGGGCGACGACCTGGAAGCCTGGCTCGCCGACAGCTGGATGCTGAAGCGAACTTTCCGCAATTGCGCTGTGATCGCCGGATTGATCGAAAGGCGACATCCCGGCCAGGAGAAGACCGGTCGGCAGGTGACGGTGTCGGCCGACCTCATCTACGATGTGCTGCGAACGCACCAGCCCGACCACATCCTCCTTCAGGCGACCCGTGCGGACGCGGCCGCCGGTCTTCTCGACGTCAAGCGGCTCGGCGAGATGCTGTCGCGTATCAGGGGGCGAATCATGCATAAGGATCTGGACCGTATCTCGCCGCTCGCGGTCCCGATCATGCTGGAGATTGGACGGGAATCGGTGAACGGCGAGGCCAACGACATGCTTCTCGCCGAAACGGCCGATGCGCTGATCGAAGAAGCGATGGGAACGGAGCACACCGGATGACGTCGCGGCCCACCACCGAGGCGATCGAGATCGAAGGTGAGCGCGCGCTCTGCGACGCGAGCGGCGCGCTCTATTTCCCGGAGCTCGGCCTGCTCGCCGTATCGGACCTGCACCTGGAAAAAGGCGCCGCCTTCGCGCGGAGGCGACAGTTGATCCCGCCCTATGATACGGCGACGACACTGGCGCGTCTGGCGCAGGTCATCGCCACCTACCAGCCAAGGATCGTCGTCAGCCTTGGCGACAGCTTCCATGATAGCGTAGGCGCGGCGCTGATGCCGGATATCTTCCGGGTGCAGCTCGCGGCACTTATCGCCAGCCGCGACTGGTTCTGGATCGCCGGCAACCATGATCCCGACGCCCCGGAAGGTGTTGCCGGGGAGAGCGTCCGGGAAATCGCGCTCGGCCGGCTGGTCTTCCGACACGAGCCGTCGCGTGGCTCCGCTCCGGGCGAGATCGCCGGCCACCTGCATCCCGGCGCGCGGCTCGTCGCGCGCGGGCGCTCCGTCAGGCGGCGCTGCTTCGCCGGCGACGGTCGGCGTATGATCATGCCGGCCTTTGGCGCCTACACAGGCATGCTCAACGTGCTCGACCGCGCCTATTCGGGGATCTTCGACGCGGACGGACTGTTTGCCTGCATGCTCGGCAGGCAGCGTGTCTACAGGGTGACGGGGTCTCTGCTGCGGCCGGGATGAGACTTGCCCGCGGCGCTCAGTCCCGGCGGAAGATGACCCGCCCGAGCCATCCCGTGAACAGGGCAAGCATCACGCAGAAGACGCCGTAGAAGAAACTGTCGTCATGCGCGATCTGGTAGATGCGGCGCTCGAAGCCACCCTTCAGGATGACGAGCGGCGCGGATGTCTGGGCGACGAAGTTGCCACGCTTGAAGAGAAAAGCGCGCGCGCGATGGGTTCCTACCGGTACGTCGGGCGCGAGCGAAACCGTCGCGCGGAAAAGCGTCTGCGAAAGGAACTGAACGGCGCCGGGCCGCTCGCTGTAAAGGCCTGACGCCTTCTTGCGTGCCCTCAGCGCCGCGGTGAACTCCTTTATGGTTGCCGGGTCAGCGGTCGGATCCAGCGGCTGCATGTAGATGTTGTCGATGCCGAGCGCCAGCCGGTGATAGACCTTGGGCTCTGCGATGTCCTGAGGCTGCCTGGTCAGCGCTACCGAATAGGAGAAAGGCACGTTGACGAATGTCTCCGCCTCCGTGTTGATCCACATGCCGAAGACACGTTCCTTGCGACGGACGACGACGGGGCGGGCCGGTCCTTCCAGGACGACGATCA
>JBQCFA010000011.1:0-9308 GCA_051959695.1 Rhizobiaceae bacterium | reverse complement strand
CTATGACGCCTATGTCGACCAGACCTCGAAGATCGGCACGTTCGGTCACGGTTTCACCTATGGCGGCCATCCGCTCGGCTGCGCACTCGGCGTCAAGGCGATCGAGATCTACCAGAAGCGCGACATACTCGGCCATGTACGGTCGATCGCGCCGCTGTTCGAGAAGCGCATGAAGCAACTCGCCGAGCATCCGCTCGTCGGCGAGGCGCGCTATTGCGGGCTGGTCGGCGGCGTCGAACTCGTCGCCGACAAGCGGACGAAGCGTCCATTCGACCCCAAGCAGGGCGTCGGCGCCCAGGCGGCAAGGCTCGGCGAGAGCCACGGGGTGATCCTGCGCGGTATCGGCGACACGCTCGCCTTCTGCCCTCCGATGATCATCAAGGAGGCGGAATTGAACGAGCTGTTCGACCGGGCGGAAAAGGCACTGGACGACGCCGAGGCCTGGGTCGGCAAGGAGGAGCTGCGCGCGGCGTGACGCGCAGCCCTCGGAACCTCCGGGGCCGGGCCGGGTTAGTCCGGATCAAGGAGACGCGACCATGTCCAATGTCGAAGTGAACCGCTCTGAAGTGAACCCCTCCCCGGGCTTCCGCGACCATCCGGAGCATACCATCACCGTCGTGCCGTTCGGCGGGGTGGTCAACGTCAAGTTCCGCGACGTGATGATCGCGTCGAGCGAGCACGCCAAGCTCTTGCGCGAGAAGGGGCATGATCCTGTCCTCTATATCCCCTTCGAGGACATCTATTTCGTCAATCTGGAAAAGACGTCGACGACGACGCACTGCCCCTTCAAGGGCGACGCCACCTACTGGCGGGTGAAGGGCCAGGACCAGGCGGCCAACGACGTCATGTGGGCGTACGAGCATCCCTATGACGAGATGCTTGAGATCCGGGACCACGGCGCCTTCTACGCAAACAAGGTAGTGGTCGATACGGACGACGAGAGCTGGCAGAAGCACCGGGAGACGGGAATGCCGGTCACGCCGTAGCAGCCCGGCTTTCCGCGCACTGGTGCTGCTCTCGGCCGAGCCTCATATCGAAACCTGCGCCCCGACTTCGACGATCCTGCTTGTCGGAAGCGAGAAATGCTGGCTGGCGTCGCTCGCCCGGCGTGCGATCAGAATGAAGAGCCGCTCCTGCCAGCGCGGCAACAGCGAAGCCTTTGCGGATTTGAGGGTGCGCCGCGACAGAAAGAACGATGTTTGCATGATGTCGAATTCCCAGCCCAGCGCACGGCAGGCCGGTAGCGCCTTGGCGATATTCGGCGTCTCCATGAATCCGAAATGAAGCGTTACGCGGGCGAACCGGTCGGAAAGTCGCTCGAACGATACCCTCGCCTCCTCGTCGACGCGGGGGGTCTCGTCCGTGACCACGTTCATGATGACGTTGTGTTCGTGGAGCACCTTGACGTGCTTCAGGTTATGCAGCAACGCCGAGGGCACCTTGGTTGGATTCCCGGTCAGGAAAACGGCCGTTCCACCGACGACATCGGGAGGATTTTTCTCCATCAGCGCTAGGAACTGAGACAGGCCGAGTTCCTCCTTTTGCGCCTTTGCGGCCATGATGAGCGACCCCTTCCGCCAGGTGACCATGACCAGGAGAACCAGCGCGCCGACGGCAAGCGGCAGCCAGCCACCGTTCATGACCTTGAGCATGTTGGCGCCGAGAAAGACGAGATCGACAAGCAGGAACGGCGCGATCAGAAGGGCCGAGGAGACGACCGACCATCGCCAGCACCGCCAGAGCACGAAGAAGCCAAGTATGGCGGTCACCACCATGGTCCCGGTGACCGCGATGCCATAGGCGGAGGCCAAGGCGTTCGAGGACCTGAAGACACCCACGACGTAGATGACGGCCACCAGCATGAACAGGTTGATGCGGGGAATGTAAATCTGCCCTTTTTCGGTTTCTGACGTTCGGATGATCTCGAAACGTGGGATCAGTCCCAGTTGCATCGCCTGCTGGGTCAGGGAGAACGCTCCCGTGATGACGGCTTGCGAGGCGATGATCGTCGCCATCGAGGCCAGCACCACCATGGGGAGCAGCGCCCAGGCCGGGTAAAGCAGGTAGAACGGGTTTTCGAGCTTCCCGGGCTGCGTCAGCAGGAGGGCGCCCTGGCCAAGATAGTTGAGCGTCAGCGACGGCAGGACGAACACCGACCACGCGAACTGGATCGGCTTGCGGCCGAAATGCCCCATGTCGGCATAGAGGGCTTCCGATCCGGTGACCGTCAGGAATACCGCCCCCAGCGCGGCCACTCCCGCCATGCCGTGGCCAAGAAGGAAATGAACGCCGTAAGTGGGCGACAGGGCCGCGAGAATCCCCGGATCCCGGACGATCTGCGCCGCTCCGCCCAATGCAAGAGCGACGAACCACACGGAAGTGACGGGACCGAACCAAGCCGCGACGGCGCTCGTTCCCCGGCTCTGGACCAGGAAGAGGACGATCAGGATCACAAGGCTGAGCGGCACCACGAACATATCGAAGCCGGGCGCCAACAACTCCAGCCCCTCGACTGCCGAAAGAACTGAAATCGCCGGGGTTATGATGGCGTCGCCATAAAAAAGCGCGGCGCCGGACATGCCGAGAAGGGTAATGATCCATATGTGCCGACGCATGACACGCTGAACCAGGGCCATGAGGCTGAGCGTACCGCCCTCGCCATCATTGTCCATTCGCATGATCAGCATCACGTATTTGAGGGTGACGATGACGACCAGCGTCCACAGCATCAGGGAGACGACGCCGAGGATCATCTCCCGCGTCAAAGCTCCGTCTCCCCGGGCAGCGAGGAGGCTCTCCTTGAGGGCGTAGAGCGGGCTTGTGCCGATGTCACCATAAACGACACCGATGGAACCGAGCGTCAGCGTCCAGAAGCGCGATCGCGCGCCGGTCTTCGATCCGGCCGTCGCGGCCTCCTGCGGCGTGCACCCGGCGTCGGCGTCTCTCATTGCCATGAAAATATTCCTGCTGCTTATCAGGCTGCATGTAGCTGCTTTGGCAACGGCCGGTAGCGCGAAGATGCCGGAAGTGGCGGCCTATATATGACTTTCCTATATCTTCCGGCGGCGCGATGGTGGTGCTCGCTACCGGCCATCCGGAACGCCAGGTGAAATCCATGCCGGGGAAATACGATCGAGAAGGCGGGCATGCGGCGGCGGCCCTGACGCAGCCGCCGGGGAGCCCGGCGACGCGCCCGTCAGGCGTTGGGCCGGACGCATGGCCTTATGTGGTCGTGGTCGCGGCCCTGCCGGTGACCACCGCCGTCGCCTGGTTGCTGCGTCCGATAGCAGGGCTGGAAAATGTCGACCTGGTCTTCCTTACGGCAATCATTGCCGTCGCCGTCCGGTACGGATTGCGACCGTCGCTTTTTGCGTCCGTCGCCAGCGTGCTGAGCTACAATTTCTTCTTCATCCCGCCGCTCTACACATTCGCCGTCGCCGAGCCGACGAACGTTGCAGCGTTGTTTTTCTTTCTGTTGGTGGCGGTCATCACCAGCCATCTCGCGGCGCGCGCCAGGGCGGAGGCAAACGCGGCTCGGGAACGGGCGCTGAGAACCGAGGCGCTGCACCGATACGGCAGGCGCGTCGCCGATATCGGAAGCGCGGACGAATTGGCAACCGTCGCAGCCGAACAGATTGCCTTGTTGCTCGACCTGGATGTCGTGCTCGTGCTGCCCGATGAGGAGCAGCGCCTCCGGTCCAGGGCTGGCTCGCCCGCCGCCATGCCGATCCCTCCTCTGGACCTGGAAGCCGTGGCTCTGGCGTGGCCGGAAAAAGAAGAGAATCGGCAGGACGTCCTGCGGCTTGCGGAGCGGCTTTTCGTGCCGCTGCGCGCTGGCCAAAGGCTGGCGGGCGCGCTCGCCGTCTCGACGCGGCAGCACAGGTCACCGGCACCGCGACAGGCGCCGCATCTAAGCACGGAGGACGAGCGGTTCCTCGGTGCGCTCGCAGACCAGACAGCCGTCGCCTTCGAACGCCTCCGGCTCGCGCGGGAGAGGGATGAAGCGCGGCTGACGGTGGAGACCGAAAGGCTGCGCTCGGCGCTTCTCGATTCCCTCTCTCATGACCTGAAGACGCCACTGGCGTCGATCATTGGCGCCGTCACGGCGCTGCGCACCTATGCGCATCTCTACGACGACGAAGCCCGTGATGTACTTGCCGGTACGATCCAGGACGAAGCGGAACGGCTGGCGCGGTTCGTCGGCAATTTGCTGGATATGGCCAGGATTCAGTCGGGCGCCATTGTCCTCGACAGGCAGCCGGTCGATCTCATGGATGTCGTCGGCACCGCGTTGCAGCGCGTGGCGGGTGTCCTTTCCGACCACCGCGTGACGGTTGTGATCGCTCCCGATTTCCCCATGCTCTCGGTCGATGCAACCCTCCTGGAGCAAGTCCTGGTAAACCTACTCGACAACGCCGCGAAATTCGCGCCGGCGGGATCGAACGTGACAATCGATGGGCGGCGCGATGCGGAAGGCCTGTTGCTGCGCGTCATCGACGAGGGACCGGGCTTGCCCGAAGCCGAAATGGAGAGGATCTTCGAGAAGTTCTACCAGGCGCCGAACGGCGATCGACGCCGCGTCGGCGCGGGGCTAGGGTTGGCTATCTGCAGCAGCTTCGTGGAAGCCCTCGGTGGCACGATCGCCGCAGGCAACCGGCCCGACCGCGCAGGGTCCGTGTTTACCATCACCCTCCCCGAAACGCTCGCCGTCGCGCTGGTAGCAACGCCATGAACGACGCCGGCATTCCGCTTCTGGTCATCGACGACGAACGCCAGATCAGGCGGCTGCTGCGCACCAGCCTTGCCGTACAGGGCTTTCGCATAGCGGAAGCGGCGACCGGGCAGGATGCGCTGGAAATGATATCAGGTCAGCCACCGGAGATCGTGCTTCTCGATCTGAGCCTGCCGGACATGGACGGGCTCGAAGTAATCCGGCGCTTGCGGGCGTCGGGGTCGAAAATCCCGATCGTCGTCCTTTCGAGCCGGAACGACGAGCGCGGAAAGGTCGCCGCTCTGGAACTCGGCGCCGACGACTATGTCAGCAAGCCGTTCGGGATGGCCGAACTGGTCGCGAGGCTGCGGACCTCGCTTCGCCATCGGCTTCAGGAGCAAGGATCCGAACCGGTCTTCAGGAGCGGCGATCTTGTGATCGACCTCACCCGACGCCGCGTGCACGCGCTTGGGGCGGAAGTGAAACTGTCGAACAAGGAGTGGGAGATCCTGCGCCTGCTGGCGATGAATGCCGGCCGGGTCCTGACCCACCGGACCATCATGGAAAGCGTCTGGGGGCCGAAGGTCGACGTCCAGTACCTAAGGATATATGTGCGTCAGCTCCGGCAGAAGATCGAAGCCGTCCCCGAGCAGCCACGCCACATCATCACGGAAACCGGCGTCGGCTACCGCCTTCTCAGCGAAGATTAGCGGTCCCGTCGCCCCACACCTGGCGCAGGAACATTTCGGCCTGCGTCGCCTCGCAGAAGCGATCGAGGACGGGCGCTATTTCTTTCCCGCCGCGGCCTGGGCCGCCGCGAGCCTCGCGATTGGCACGCGGAAGGGCGAGCAGGATACGTAGTCGCGCCCGACTTCCTCGCAGAAGCGGATGGACGAAGGATCGCCGCCATGCTCGCCGCAGATGCCGAGCTTGATGTCGTTACGGGTGGCCCTGCCCTTCTCAGCCGCCATCCTTACCAGTTCGCCGACCCCCTCGATGTCGAGAGAGACGAACGGGTCCTGCGGGATGATATCCTTCTTGCGATATGTCTCCAGGAAGGAGGCGGCGTCGTCGCGGGAGATGCCGAAGGTCGTCTGGGTCAAATCGTTGGTGCCGAAGGAGAAGAACTCCGCCTCCTCCGCGATTACATGGGCGCGAAGCGCGGCGCGCGGCAGTTCGATCATGGTGCCGACCAGATAGTCGATCTTCTGTCCGGTCTCCTCCATGACCTTCTTGGCCACGCCGTCGATGCGCGCCTTGACGTATTCCAACTCCTTCATGATGCCGACCAGGGGCACCATCACCTCGGGCACGACCGGGCTGCCGGTCTTCCTGCCAGCCTCGACCGCCGCCTCGAAGATCGCCTGGGCCTGCATCTCCGCGATCTCCGGATACGACACCGCCAGCCGGCAGCCGCGGTGGCCGAGCATCGGGTTGAATTCGTGCAGCGCCTCGGTACGCTGGCGCAGCTTGTCGGCTGAAACGCCCATGGCTTGCGCCACTTCCGCGATCTCCTCCTCGGTCTTCGGCAGGAATTCGTGCAAGGGCGGGTCGAGCAGGCGGATGGTCACCGGCAGGCCGGCCATGATCTCGAAGAGCTCGATGAAATCGGAGCGCTGCATGGGCAGGAGCTTGGCGAGCGCGGCCCGGCGCCCTTCCTCGGTGTCCGCCAAAATCATCTCGCGCATGGCGACGATGCGGTCGCCGTCGAAGAACATGTGCTCGGTGCGGCAAAGGCCGATACCCTCGGCGCCGAAGGAGCGCGCGGTGCGCGCGTCGGCCGGCGTCTCGGCATTGGTGCGCACCTTCATGCGGCGGATCTGGTCGGCCCATTCCATGATCGATGCGAAGTCGCCCGAGAGCTCCGGCTGCTGCATGGCGACCTTGCCTTTCAGCACCTGGCCGTTGCCACCGTCGATGGTGATCAGATCGCCTTCCTTCAAGGTCGCGCCCATGGCGATGAGCTCGCCCTTGCGATGATCGACGCGCACGCCGCCGGCGCCGGACACGCAAGGCTTTCCCATGCCGCGCGCCACTACCGCCGCGTGGCTGGTCATGCCGCCGCGCGTGGTCAGGATGCCTTCGGCCGCGTGCATGCCGTGGATGTCCTCGGGGCTGGTCTCGACGCGCACCAGGATGACCTTGCGGCCGGCTTTCTTCGCCTCCTCGGCCGCCTCCGAGGAGAAGACGATCTCGCCGGTGGCCGCGCCCGGCGAAGCCGGCAGGCCGGTGCCAATGACGTTGCGTTCGGCACTCGGATCGATGGTCGGATGGAGGAGCTGGTCGAGAGATGCCGGCTCGACGCGGCCGACGGCTTCTTCCTTCGAGATGAGGCCCTCGGCCGCCATGTCGACGGCGATCTTCATGGCGGCCTTGGCCGTGCGCTTGCCGTTGCGGGTCTGCAGCATCCACAATCTGCCGCGCTCGATGGTGAATTCGAGGTCCTGCATGTCGCGGTAGTGCTGTTCGAGGCGGCGCGAGATGTCGACGAAGCTGGCGAAGGCATCGGGCATCACCTTCTCCAGCGACGGCTTGTCGGAGCCCGCCGCCTGGCGGGCGGCTTCGGTGATGTTTTGCGGCGTACGGATGCCGGCGACGACGTCCTCGCCCTGCGCGTTTACCAGGAATTCGCCGTAGAGCTGGTTGTCACCGGTGGAGGGATTGCGGGTGAAAGCGACGCCGGTGGCGGAATCCTCGCCGAGATTGCCGAACACCATGGCCTGGACGTTGACCGCCGTGCCCCAGCTTTCGGGGATGTCGTGCAGGCGGCGGTAGGTTATGGCGCGCTGGTTCATCCACGAAGAGAAGACCGCGCCGATCGCGCCCCAAAGCTGTGCCTCGGGCTCCTGTGGGAAGGCTTCACCGAGTTCCTCCTCGACCTTCGCCTTGTAGAGATCGATGATGGCGCGCCACTCGGCGGCGGAAAGCTCGGTATCGAGATCGTGGCCGAGCCGTGCCTTCTCGTCCTCGAGTATCTCCTCGAAAACGCCATGGTCGACGCCAAGGACAACGTCGGAATACATCTGGATGAAGCGGCGATAGCTGTCCCAGGCGAAGCGTTCGTCGCCGGATTCGTCGGCCAGCGCCGTCACCGTCTCGTCGTTGAGGCCGAGATTCAGGACGGTGTCCATCATGCCGGGCATAGAGGCCCTTGCGCCCGAGCGCACCGACACGAGAAGCGAGTTCTGCTTGTCTCCGAACTTGCGGCCGACGATGCGCCCCACCTCGGCAAGCGCCCTCTCCACCTCCTTCTTCAGGCCGTCGGGATAGGATTGACCGTTCTCGAAATAGGTGTTGCAGGCTTCCGTGGTGATGGTGAATCCGGGCGGCACCGGCAGACCAAGGCTCGACATCTCGGCAAGGTTGGCGCCCTTGCCGCCAAGCAGGTTGCGGTCGCCGGCGCGGCCCTCCGCCTTTCCGTCACCAAAGCTGTAGACCCATTTCGTCATGAAAATCCTCGCAATCGTCGCGCCCGCCGGTCCCCATCGGTCGCGGAATGATGATCGATAGGGGGGGCCGGCCGCAAACGCAAGGCAGCCCCGACGCGTTCCGTTCATCCAATCGATTAAGTTTCGCCCTGGATTTTCGGCTTGCCATCGCCGGGCCGCCGCCATAGAACATATCAGGAACGGATCGGGAGGTTCCCATGCGCGAAACAGGCAGGCTCGACTACCTGGAAATGCCGGCTACGGGCGGCACGCTCGATGCGGCGAAATCCTTCTACAGCCGCGCCTTCGGCTGGAGCTTTACCGACTACGGCCCAACCTCCGCGGCGTTTTGCGAGGGTCTCGACGGCGGCTTCCAGGCGGACGTCGGAGAAGCGCCGGCGAAGCCATTGCCGGTGCTTTATTCCGAAAAGCTCGAGAGCACGCTGGAAGCCGTCGAGGCCGCCGGCGGGACCATCGTCCGGCCGATTTTCGTGTTTCCGGGCGGACGGCGATTTCACTTTCTCGATCCGGCCGGCAACGAAATGGCTGTATGGGGAGAGTGAGGCAAGGGCAGGCCCGTGCCTCGCACGGTCTGGCGGTCAATGTTTTTGCATAGCTTTGCGGCTCAGCTCGCCTCGCGCAGCTGTTCGGCGGTCTGGAGGTCGACGGAGACGAGCTGACTGACGCCCTGCTCGGCCATGGTGACGCCGAAGAGCCGGTCCATGCGCGCCATGGTGATCGGGTTATGGGTGATGACCACGAAACGCGTCTCGGTCGATTTCGACATCTCGTCCATCAGGTTGCAAAAACGTTCGACATTGTGGTCGTCGAGCGGCGCATCGACCTCGTCCAGCACGCAGATCGGCGCCGGATTGGTGAGGAACACCGCGAATATGAGCGCCATCGCCGTCAGCGCCTGTTCCCCACCGGACAGAAGCGTCATCGTCTGCGGCTTCTTCCCGGGCGGGCGCGCCAGAATCTCCAGACCGGCTTCGAGAGGATCTTCCGATTCGACGAGTTGAAGCTCAGCCGTACCGCCACCGAACAAGGACGTGAAAAGCTTCTGGAAATGGCCGTTGACGACGCCGAATGCCTCGAGCAGCCGCTCGCGTCCCTCGCGGTTCAGGCTCTGGATCGCCTGGCGCAGCTTGCGGATCGCCTCGATGATG
>JBQCFA010000010.1:0-19073 GCA_051959695.1 Rhizobiaceae bacterium | reverse complement strand
CTGGCGACGAACCATCTCATCTCGCTCGGCCACAGTCGCATTGCCATGATCGGCGGGACGGACAATACGTCCACCGGCCGCGATCGATACCATGGCTATGTTGTCGCGATGAAGAAGGCGGGTCTCGGCATCAGGGCGGATTGGCGCCTTCCCGGGCCACGCACGAAGCAGGCCGGCTTCGAGGCGGCGCAGCAATTCCTGGCGCTGAAAGACAAGCCCACCGCGGCCGTCTGCTGGAACGACCTCGTCGCGATCGGGCTGATGAACGGCATCGCCCGTGCCGGAATGGTGACGGGTCTCGACATTTCCGTGACCGGCTACGACGACCTGGAAGAGGCAGCCATAGCCACGCCCGCGCTGACTACGGTGTGGAACGGGCAGCGCGAGGTCGGGCGGCGTGCCGCACGGGCGCTTCTCGATAGGCTTGCCGGAGCCGAAGTCCATGGCGGACAGGAGCTTATCCGTCCGGAGCTTCATGTCCGGCAGTCGACCGGAAAGCCGAACGACAAATAGCGAGCGCCTGCGGGCGCTCGCCATGAAAGTCGGACGGATCAAGCTTACATGGTGCCGATATCCTGGCATAGCGTCATGGTCATGGTGCCGTAGGAGCCGCGCTGACCCTTGGTCGCCTCGCAACTCTTCTTGAGCGATTCCTGCGACTGGGTATCCATGCTCATATAGACCTTCTTGATCTGCTTCTTCGACTTCAATTTCGACATCGACTTGTCAGTGAAGAACGGGCCCATCATGTCCACGTTCTTCTGATACATCATTTTCTCGTCATCGGATTTGTACATGTTCTTGGAGCCCATGCTGGAGGTGGCGGCCTTGCCAGCCTTGTCCGCGCCCGGGCTCGATCCCACCGTGGTGTTGGCACCGTTGTTCCCGGTGCCGCCGGAGCCGGTTCCGTTCGATTGCGCGAAGGCCGAACCCGCTACAAAGAGGGCGGCGGCGGCGGTCAATGCGAATGTCCTGATTTTCATCGTGAATTCCTTCCATTCTCGCTAGGTTGCGCTGGTTTTTTCGGTAAGCTGCGCTTGGCAACTGGGAACCCAACGGTCGCGCCAGGAGCATGTTCCTGCCGGCAATTGAATATATTGTGAGGCTTTCAATGGAACTTCTGGACGACATCCACGTGTTGGTGCCGGGCAAGCTCAACGAGCATGCGCTTGCGCTCATCCGCGACACGTTCAAGCTTGAAGCCATCCCCACCGGGGATGCGAAGCTGATCACGTCGGCCATGTCGGCGAGCATCCGCGGGATCGCTGCCATGGCGCCGGTCGATGCCGCTCTGATCGACGCGCTGCCGAAACTCGAGATCGTCGCCAATTTCGGTGTCGGCTACGACGGGGTGGACGCCGCGCATGCTGCGGCCAAGGGCATCATGGTCACCAACACTCCCGACGTGCTGACCGAGGAAGTGGCCGACACCGCGCTTGGCCTGCTCATCAACACGATACGTGAGTTGCCGAGGGCGGAAAGATGGTTGCGGGAGGGACGTTGGCCGAAGGACGGTTCCTATCCGCTCGCCGGTGCCACGCTACGCGGTCGGCGCGCCGGCGTTTTCGGGATGGGCCGTATCGGGAAGGCCATCGCAAAGCGGCTTGAGGTGCTTGGCATGTCCGTCGCCTACCATAACCGCAGTCCCGTCGAGGGCTCTCCCTACACCTATTATCCGAGCCTGCGCGAGCTGGCGGACGCCGTGGACACGCTGATCTGCGTCGCGCCGGGCGGCAAGGGCACGGAAAAGGCCGTCGATGCGGAAGTGCTGGCCGCGCTCGGCAAGAGTGGCGTCTTCATCAATGTGGGTCGCGGCAGCTCGGTGGATGAGGATGCGCTGATCGCCGCGCTGGAAAACGGAACCATCCACGCGGCGGGGCTCGACGTCTTCGCTGACGAGCCCAACGTGCCGCGGCGGCTGCTCGACCTGCCGAACGCGTGCCTATTGCCGCATGTCGGCTCTTCCACCGTTCATACGCGCAATGCCATGGCCGAACTGCAGGTGAACAACCTCGTCTCCTGGTTCGGCGAGGGCAGGGCGATCACGCCCGTTGCCGAAACGCGGCATGTCGGCCACAAGTCTTAACGCTCGTTTAACGGTTACCTCCCATCCTGACCACGCAAGGCGGCGGGTTCGCCGTGGCCGGGGGGCCGGAACATGAATCTTCTATCCATCGGAATGGTGGCGGGGCTCGCCGCGACGCTCGGCGCGGCGGCGTTGAAGCATCCGACCGCGACGCTCGGCGCGGCACCGGCGGACAGGCTCGGTGCCTCTGCGCTCCCAGAGCCCGATACGGTCTTCCGGCTGGAGACGCCGGGCGGCCGGCTGCATTGCACGGTGCGCAGGGGCCGGACCTTGTCCGATGGGCGGGCGGTGCTCCTGCCCGGTCCACGCTGCGCCGCGGTCTTCGCGCCGCTCGACGAGGCAACGGTGTGGCGAGATGGCGAGGACGGAACCGTCGATTTCATCGGCAAGGGCGGACGCACGGTGGTTCGTTTTGCGCTCGCCGACGGAGCCGGCTACGAATCCGTCCGCCCGCGCTCGAAGATATTCTCCCTGATCGTCGAACGATAGAAGCCGCCCATAAGGCAATACAGACCCCGATCGCTACTCTGCCGCCTGTCGCAGAGTGGTACGCAGATCGGCATGAGCACGGACCGCATCGCCGAAGGCCTCGAAGACCCGCCGTGACGTCGCGTCGGTCCCCGCCCAGTATTCCGGGTGCCACTGGACCCCGACGGCGAAGGCATGTGCTCCCTTGACCGAGACCGCCTCGACCGTGCCGTCCTCGGCGACCGCCTCGACTTCAAGGCGCGGACCCAACCGGTCGACCCCCTGGCGGTGCAGCGAGTTCACCTTGATCTCGACGGCGCCGAAAATGCCGGCGAGGCAGCTCCCCGGGTTGATCGATACTTTCTGGCGGATGGCGAAGCGCTCGTCCTGCCGCTCGCTTGCAGGGGCTCGGTGGTCGAGCGCGCCTTCCCGCTCCTGGATCTCCGTCGCCAGCGTACCGCCAAGCGCCACGTTCATTTCCTGGATGCCGCGGCAGATGGCAAGCAGCGGCACGCCTCTTTCTATCGCCCTGCGGATCAGCGGCAGCGTCGTAGCGTCGCGCGCCGGATCGTAGGGACCGTTGGCGTCGCTTGCTTCGCCCCCATAGAGGGAGGGATGCACGTTCGACTTCGACCCGGTGATCATGACGCCGTCAACCGCCGCGAGCAGCGCGTCGAGGTCCAGCCGCTCGCCGAAGGAGGGGACGAGCACGGGCAGAACGCCGGCCGCCGAAACCGCAGCCTCGAGATATTGCTGCGGCGTCGCATGCCAGGTGTAGTTTTCGAACGCCTTGACGTCGGTGGCGACCGCGACCAGCGCTTGGGTCATCGAATCCTCGTTCTTTCGGCGCGTCGGCGCCGCGACCAAAAATAGTATGATTTGCCGCCGTTTCCAATCGTGGCGCGTTCTCCGCCCACAACGGGAGAACGCCCGTCCGGCGGGTCGCCCTTGCGCCAGATCACCTTAGTATTATGCCATCGCGTTTTTCGGGCTTTTGCTCTGGACACCAACCAGACCTTGTATAGGGTGCCGTCCGAATTTCGGTCAGCTTTGCTGTCCATTTCCCCCTCCCGCAGCAGATACGGAGAATCTCGATGGATCGTCGTACGTTTTTCAAGAAAGCAGGTGTGGCCGGTGCCGGCGTCGCCGCCGCAGGCACGCTGGCCGCGCCGGCAATCGCCCAGTCGCAGCCGAAGGTGACCTGGCGTTGCGCCTCCTCGTTCCCGAAATCGCTGGACACGATCTTCGGCGGTTCGGTGACGATGGCGAAATATCTGTCGGAGGCGACCGACGGCAACTTCACCATGCAGCCTTTCGCGGCCGGTGAACTCGTGCCGCCGCTCCAGGTGGCGGATGCCGCGGCTGCGGGCACGGTCGAGGTGGCACATACCGTGACCTACTACTACTGGGGCAAGGATCCCGTATGGGCGCTTTTCGCCGACGTGCCCTTCGCGCTCAACGCGCGCGGACGGAACGCCTGGCAGTATCATGGTGGCGGCATCGACCTGGGCAACGAGTTCTTCGCCAAGCAGAACCTGGTGTGCTTCCCGGGCGGCAACACCGGGAACCAGATGGGCGGCTGGTTCCGCAAGGAAATCAACACGGTCGATGATCTCAAGGGGCTGAAGTTCCGCGTCGGTGGCTTTGCCGGAAAGGTCCTGGAGAAACTCGGCGTGGTGCCGCAGCAGATCGCCGGAGGCGACATCTATCCGGCGCTCGAAAGGGGAACGCTCGACGCCTGCGAGTGGGTCGGGCCCTATGACGACGAGAAGCTCGGCTTCGTGAAGGTCGCTCCCTACTATTACTATCCCGGCTGGTGGGAAGGCGGCCCGACCGTCAGCTACATGATCAACAAAGACAAGTGGGAGAGCCTGCCCAAGGCCTATCAGTCTCTGTTCCGCACCGCCGCGCAGGCAGCCGACGCGGACATGCTGCAGAAATACGACTATGTGAACCCGGCTGCTATCAAGCGGTTGGTGGGGCAGGGCGCGCAGCTCAGGCCCTTCAGCAAGGACATCCTGGAGGCATGCTTCAACGCGTCCAGCGAGGTCTATGCTGACATGATGGCCTCGAACGCCGAATTCAAGAAAATCTGGGATTCGATCACCGCGTTCCGCAAGGACTATTATCTGTGGGACCAGGTCACGGAATACAATTTCGATACCTTCATGATGATCCAGCAGCGCGCCGGCAAGCTCTGACGGCGCCAGAAGGGTTTCGAACAAATCCGGGGCGCGCCGCGTCCCGGATTTTTTTATGCGCCTAATGTCGGGCAAGCCGGATTCATCGTGTTGGATCATGCGTGATCGCATGCTGGACTAACACAGCCTCCCGTGTATTGATGTGCGTAGCGTGGCGGGACCCAGGGGAAAACGAAGCCCTGCCGCTGCTGTTTTCAACTTGGGAGGAATTCAATGGATCGTCGTACATTCTTCAAGAAGGCCGGGGCTGCGGGCGCCGGCGCCGCAGCGGCCACTACGCTTGCCGCGCCGGCCATCGCGCAGTCGATGCCGAAGATAAGCTGGCGCCTGGCGTCGTCGTTTCCGAAATCGCTGGATACCATCTTCGGCGCCGCCCAGACGATGGCGAATTTTGTAAAGGAATCAACGGACGGCAATTTCGACATCCAGGTCTTCGCCGCCGGCGAGATTGTTCCCGGCCTGCAGAACATGGATGCCGCCGCGGCCGGAACCGTCGAGATGGCGCATACGGCCTGCTACTATTTCTGGGGCAAGGATCCGACCTGGGCGCTGGCGACGGCCGTGCCGTTCAGCCTCAACGATCGGCAGATGAACGCATGGCTCTATTACGGCGGCGGTAACGACCTGCTCAACGAGTTTTTCGGCACGAACGGTCTTTACGGCCTGCCCTGCGGGAATACAGGCGTCCAGATGGGCGGCTGGTACCGTAAGGAGATCAACACGCTCGACGACATGAAGGGCCTGAAGATGCGAATCGGCGGTTTCGCCGGCAAGGTTGTCGAGAAGCTGGGCGTGGTGCCGCAGCAGATCGCCGGCGGCGACATCTATCCAGCGCTCGAAAAGGGCACGCTGGACGCCTGCGAGTGGGTCGGGCCTTACGACGACGAGAAGCTCGGCTTCTACAAGGTGGCCAAGTACTATTACTATCCGGGCTGGTGGGAAGGCGGGCCGACGCTCCACACGCTCATCAACAAGGCCAAGTGGGAATCGCTGCCGAAAAACTACCAGGCGGCGGTTGCCTCGGCCTGCGAAGCGGCCAATTGCGACATGATGGCAAGCTACGACTACAAGAACCCGACGGCCCTGAAGAGCCTCGTCTCCAACGGAGCGATCCTGCGGCCTTTCAGCCAGGAAATCCTGTCGGCGGCTTTCGACGCGTCTCAGCAGGTCTACGCGGAGATGACCAAGTCCAATCCGACCTTCAAAAAGATATTCGAAAGCCAGAATGCCTACAAGAAGGACGCCTATCTGTGGGCGCAGGTGGCAGAGTACACCTATGACACCTTCATGATGATCCAGCAGCGCGCCGGAAAACTCTGAACCGATCGGCATGCAATGAAAAGCCCCGGAGCGCCGCTCCGGGGCTTTTTGCATCGGCGCTGCCCACGGGCTTCGTCAGTTGAACTTAGGCGGCTGGCTGAGATCCGTCGCCGGCGGCTGGGCAGCCGGCTTCGGAGCGCCGCTGCCGCCTGGCGTCGTCGGCGTACCGCCGAGGCCGGGCGGCGTTCCCTGAAGTCCCGGCGACGATCCGCCGCCGGCGCCCGGAGCCGCGAAGGGGTTCAGCCCCAGTCCGCCGCCCAGGTTCGGCAGGTCGAGCTTGATCTTGTTGATGTCCTGATGCACCTCGCCGGCCTTGTAGCGCATCACCATGCCGGGGAAGGCAAGCGTGAGGGCGATCATGAGGACCTGTATAAGCACGAACGGCACCGCCCCCCAGTAGATCTGGCCGGTGGTGATCGGCTCGATCCGCCTGTTGGTGATCTTGTCGATGTAAGGAATCTTGGCGGCGACGGAGCGCAGGTAGAACAGCGCGAAGCCAAAGGGCGGATGCATGAAGGAGGTCTGCATGTTGACGCCGAGCAGTACGCCGAACCAGATCAGGTCAATGCCCAGCTTCTCCGCCGCCGGCGCCAGCAGCGGCACGATGATGAAGGCCAGTTCGAAGAAATCGAGGAAGAAGGCCAGGAAGAAGACCAGGAGGTTGACGACGATGAGGAAGCCGACCTCGCCGCCCGGGACCGACGTCAACAGGTGCTCGACCCAGAGGTGACCGTTGACGCCGTAGAAGGTGAGGGAAAACGTGCGCGAGCCGATCAGGATGAACAGCACGAAGGCTGAAAGCCTGGTCGTCGAGGCGAGCGCCTGGCGGATGACGTCCAGCGTCAACCGGCGCTTGGCGGCGGCCATTACCAGCGCGCCGACAGCGCCCATGGCGCCGCCCTCGGTCGGGGTGGCGATGCCGAGGAAGATGGTGCCGAGCACGAGGAAGATGAGCGCCAGCGGCGGGATCAGGACGATGATCACCTGCTGGGCGAGGCGCGACATCAAGCCTAGATCCAACGACTTGTCGAGTAGGGCGGCGGCATAGACCACCAATATTCCGACGACCGCCGCCCATATCTCGGAATTTGCCCCGTCATAAGGCAGGATGACAAAATAGGAGCCATAGGCGAGGGCGCAGGCTCCGACGAGCGCGACAAGCAACGAAGATACGCCCGAGCCGAGGGTCCGCGCTTCCAGCGGCAGCGCCGGCGCGGCGTTCGGCCTGAAGATCGACACGACCAGCACATAGCTCATGTATATGCCGGTCAGCACGAGACCCGGTACCAACGCGCCCTTGTACATGTCGCCGACGGAACGGCCGAGCTGATCGGCCAGGACAATGAGCACGAGCGAGGGCGGGATGATCTGCGCCAGCGTGCCGGAGGCGGCGATGACGCCGGTGGCCAGCCGCCGGTCATAACCGTAGCGCAGCATGATCGGCAGCGAGATCAATCCCATGGCGATCACCGACGCCGCCACGACGCCGGTGGTGGCGGCGAGCAGCGCGCCAACGAAAATGACGGCATAGGCAAGACCGCCGCGTACCGGCCCGAAGAGCTGGCCGATCGTGTCGAGCAGATCCTCGGCCATGCCGGAACGCTCGAGTATGATGCCCATGAAGGTGAAGAATGGAATGGCGAGAAGCGTCTCGTTGGCAACGACGCCTCCCCAGAATCGTTCCGGCAGCGCGTAGAGCAGTGGCCAGGAGAGCGAGATCGTGCCGTGCGAGTAGGGTGCCAGCTCGACGCCGATGAAGAAGAAGAGCAACCCGTTGGCCGCGAGCGAGAAGGCCGCCGGATAGCCGACGAGCAGGAAGACGATGAGGAAGAAGAACATGATCGGCGCCATGTTCTGCGCGATGAGCTCGACCATCAGAGCGTCTCCCTCGGGTCGATGTCGTCGAGCGGAGCGTGCGTCGCCTCGTACGGATTGGGATCCTCGATCAGACCGCGCATCACCGCGATCTTCTTGATGATCTCCGAAACGCCTTGCAGCCAGAGAAGCGCGAACCCGACGAGCAGCGTCAGCTTGCCGGGCCAGATGATGAGGCCGCCGGCATTCGTCGAGACTTCGCCGCTCCTGTAGGAAAGCCAGACGTAGGGAACGAAATAGACGACCATCAACGTGACAAAGGGCATCAGGAAAAAGATGTGGCCGAAAAGGTCTATCCAGTGCTGCGTGCGCCGCGACCACATGCCGTAGACGATGTCGATGCGGACATGCTCATTCTGTTGCAGCGTGTAGGCGGCGGCGAGGAGGAAGGCGGCGCCGAATAGATACCATTGCAATTCCAGCATGGAATTCGACGATAGGTCGAAGAACTTGCGCGAAACCGCGTTGCCGGCGCTGACCAGGACCGACAGAAGGATCAGCCACGCCACCCATCTGCCGACAAAGCCGGTAAAACGATCGATCAGGCGCGAAAGGCCGACAAGCCCCGCCATGTTCTCCTCCCCTATGGGCGCTACGCCGCTATTGCCTTTTATACGCGGTCGTACCGCAATCTTCCCATTGCAACCGGATGGTCCCCCAAGTCTCCTCGACCACACGGCGGCGCGCCTGAATACCAGCTTTGCCGCCGGGTGCAAACAGATTGGTCCGCGCCCCGCATTCCGTTGCGGGACCCGACGGCGGAGATAAAACCTTCACCCTTTGGTGAGAATGCAGCCCGATTCTGCTTGATATAATAAGCTAGGTGATTATATCGGAACTTATGGGAACGCCACCAAACACGCTCAATGGCTTCGGCTACCTGCTCAACGATACGTCGAGGCTCTTGCGCCGACGCTTCGAGCAGAAGGCTGCCGACTACAATATCACCTCCGCGCAATGGCGGGCGATGGCCCAGCTCTCGCGCAGCGACGGTCTTACCCAGGTGGCGCTGGCCCATCTGCTCGAGATCGAACCGATGAGCGTGTGCCGCCTGGTCGACCGGATGGAGGCGGGCGGATTCGTGACGCGGCAGCCCGACCCGGCCGACAAACGTGCAAAACTTGTTTACCTTACAGAGAAATCCCGCGCTCTCCTGGATATCATCAGGGTTGTAGCGATGGAGGTTTACGAGGATGCTTTTGCCGGCTTCGACGACGAAGACCGTCTGCGGCTGGTCGGCGCCCTCAACAAAATCAACGCGAACCTTTCCAAGGCGATCGCGATCCGCGAGGAAGAGGTTGCATGAATGCGCGTGTAGAAGTGCCGGCCGACGCCAAGGCGGCCGTGCCGGAAACCCCGTTGCCGCCCAAACGGCGCAAGCGGCGGCTTATGCGACTGGCGCTGATGATCAGCGTCCCGCTGCTTCTCGCGCTGGGCGGGGCATATTTCTGGCTGACCGGCGGACGCTACATCGATACCGACAATGCCTATGTCAAGCAGACGATGGCGGCGATCTCCTCCGATGTCGCCGGCAAGATCATCGAGGTTGGCGTCAAGGAAAACCAGAGGGTCAAGGCAGGGGACGTCCTGTTCCGGATCGATCCCGAGCCGTTCCGCAACGCGGTCGACCAGGCGGATGCGGCGCTGGCCAAGGCCCGGCTCGACGTGAAGCAGCTCAAGGCCGCCTATGCAACCGCCGAAGCTAAGCTGAAGGCGGACCAGGCGACCGCGGAAATCCGTCATCGCGAACTGACGCGTTCCTCTGAATTGGCCGGCAAGGGTTTTGCGGCCGCGTCTGCGCTCGACGAGAGCCGGCTGGCGGCGCAGCAGGCCGACGCGCAGGTGGAATTGTCGCAGAAGGGGGTCGACGCGGCAGCGGCGGCGCTGGACGGCAATCCCGATGCCCCGATCGATTCCCACCCGACCGTGCAGGCGGCGCTGGCGGCGAGGGAACAGGCATCCCTGGATCTGGCGCGGGCGACTGTTCGCGCACCCACGAACGGGATCGCCAGCCAGGTGGCGAAGCTCAATGTCGGCCAGTATGTCTCTGAAGGCACACAGATGCTTTCGCTCGTCGAAGAGAACGACACCTGGATCGAGGCCAATTTCAAGGAAACGCAGCTCACCGACGTTCGCCCTGGGCAGAAGGCGGTCGTGACCGTCGACACCTATCCGGGACTGAAGCTCGAGGGCACGGTCGAGTCGATCGGCGCGGCGACCGGCTCGGAGTTTTCCCTGATCCCGGCGCAGAACGCGACCGGTAATTGGGTCAAGATCGTGCAGCGCATCCCCGTCAGGGTGCGGGTCGACCAGAACGGCGCCGACACATTGCGCGCCGGCATGAGCTCCGACGTGACGGTCGACACTGGCAAGACCCGGCTCGACCGAGGAATATTCTGATATGGCCGGGGCGGCCGCCGTCGGCCACGCCGAGGAGTCCGCCGGCAATCGGGGAGCCATCACCGTCGCGGTGATGCTCGCCACCATCATGCAGGTGCTCGACACCACAATCGCCAATGTCGCGCTGCCGCACATGCAGGGCAGCCTCAACGCTGCGCAGGACACGATCACCTGGGTGCTTACGTCCTATATCGTTGCCGCGGCGATCATGACCCCCGTCACCGGCTGGCTCTCGGACCGGATGGGCCGCAAGAACCTTTTTCTCGCCTCCGTCGCGGGCTTCACGCTCGCCTCGCTTGCCTGCGGCATCGCGACAAGCCTGCCGGAAATGGTGATGTACCGCGTCTTCCAGGGGTTATGCGGTGCGGCACTGGTGCCTCTTTCGCAGGCCGTCCTCCTTGACATCAATCCGCGCGAACGTCACGGCCAGGCGATGGCGATGTGGGGCGCCGGCATCATGGTCGCGCCGATCATCGGGCCGACGCTCGGCGGCTGGCTGACCGAGAGCTACAATTGGCGCTGGGTGTTTCTGGTCAATCTGCCGGTCGGAATCCTCGCCTTTTCCGGAATCCTGGTGTTCCTGCCCAAGGAGCCGACGCGGGAGCGCCGCTTCGACCTGTTCGGCTTCGCTATGCTGTCGCTTGCCATCGGCGCGTTGCAGATGATGCTCGATCGCGGCGAGCAGCTCGACTGGTTCAACTCCGCCGAAATCTGGATCGAGCTTGCCCTGACGATCACCGGCATCTGGGTGTTCGTCATCCACTCGCTGACGGCCGAGAAGCCTTTCATCGATATCGCGATGTTTCGGGATCGCAACTTCTCCATGGGGCTGGTCTTTATCTTCATCATCGGCATCGTCCTGCTTGCGAGCCTGGCGCTGCTGCCGCCGCTTATGCAGAGCCTGCTCGACTATCCCGTCATCACCACCGGCCTGGTCATGGCGCCCCGCGGCGTCGGCACGATGATCTCGATGATTATCGTCGGCCGGCTGACGCGGCTGATCGACGCCCGCATCCTCGTCTTCGTCGGGCTCACGCTGACGGCCTATTCCATGCACATGATGTCAGGTTTTTCGATCATCATGTCGGATTGGCCCTTCATCACCAGCGGGGTCGTCCAAGGGCTCGGCATGGGCCTGGTCTTCGTGCCGCTTTCGACACTTGCCTTCGCCACCCTGCCGCCGCAGTACCGAACGGACGGCGCGGGGCTGTTCAGCCTCGTGCGCAATGTCGGGTCCAGCATCGGCATATCCGTGGTCGCCACCATCCTGGCGCAGATGACGCAGGTCAACCATGCCGAGATCGGCAGCCTGCTGACGCCGTTCAATCCCAATGTCATGAATCAAGCGCCGGGACTGCTTTCGGCCGATCCCATGACGCTCGCCAACATCAACGGCGAGGTGACGCGGCAAGCAGCCATGATCGGCTATCTCGATGATTTCAGGCTCATGATGTATGTATGCCTGGCCGCTATGCCGATCATTCTTCTCCTGCGTTCGCCGCACAAGCAGATGAGCGGTGAGGCGGCCCAGGCCGTGATGGAATAGGCCCGCCCGAGGGAACCATCCCGGGGACGCGCCGTTTGGAATCGCATCTTCGCCGTGTGCAACCGCGCGGCGTTCCTCAAATGCGAAACGGCTGTCTCCGTGGCGACGAACTCCCGGACCGGGGAAGGGTACAAGAACGACCTCAAGTCGCCATCGGCAGACGTCGAGGCGCGCGAGGGACGGAGCGGGGACAAGGCGCGTGGCGACGGCCGAGCCGCACAGCACCAACCGGACCGGCGAGAGAAGGCCGGTCTGCTCGCCTTCCCAAGGACGCACCCCGCTCTCGCCGTCGCCATCCTCGTGGCGCTTGCTGCAATCATCGTAGGCGTGATTCTGTGGTGGCTGCACGCCAGACAATATGAGTCGACGGACGACGCGTTCATCGCCGCGCGTACCGTCACGATAGCCGCGGAGGTTAGCGGTCGCATTGTCGACGTGCCTGTGAACGACAATCAGCTCGTCAAAGCGGGCGACCCGCTGGTCAAGATCGACGACAGCACCTATCAGGCTTCGCTCAGGCAGGCCGAGGCGCAGGTTGCGGAGGCCCAGGCGGCGGTCGCCAATGCAAAGGCACAGATAGAGGCGCAACTGGCCAAGGTGGACGCGGCGCGCAAGCAGGTCGTCCAGGCGCAGGCGGCGCTGCAATTCGCCAAGGACCAGAACACGCGCAATCAGGAACTGCTCTCCAAGGGGGCCGGTACGCAACAGGCAGCCCAGCAATCGGCTTCGACGCTGCAACAGGACCAGGCGGCGCTCGACAGTGCGTCGGCGAACGCCTCCGCCGCCGAAAAGCAGGTTGCCGTACTGCAGGCGCAGAAAGAAAGCGCCGCTGCGCAATTGCAGGCGGCCGAAGCCGGACGCACTCAAGCGGAGACCTCGCTTTCGCATACCAGGATCGTGGCGCCTGTGGATGGCCGCGCGACCAGTATTTCCGCGGCCAAGGGCGGCTATGCGCAGCCCGGGCAAGCGCTAATGATGTTCGTGCCGAAGCAGACCTGGATCACCGCGAATTTCAAGGAGACGCAGCTCGATCTCATGCGCCCCGGCCAGCCGGTCGACATCGAGATAGATGCCTATCCGGAAAAGACCTTCCACGGCCATGTCGACAGCGTCCAGGCGGGTACCGGAACGGCCTTCAGCCTGCTTCCGGCGGAGAACGCCACCGGCAATTTCGTCAAGGTCGTACAGCGCGTACCGATCAAGATCGTGTTCGACAATCCGCCCAACGTCTATCTCGGGCCGGGCCTTTCGGTGGTACCGACGGTGAAGGTCCGCTGATCATGGCCGTGACGGACAGCGAGAGCCGCTCGGCCGCCGGCGACCGCAACCCGTGGATCATCGCCGTCGTCGTCTCGATCGCGACCTTCATGCTGGTTCTCGATACGTCGATCGCCAACGTGGCGCTGCGCAACATTGCCGGCAGCCTGGCGGCGGGAACCGACGAGAGCACCTGGATCATCACCACCTATCTGGTGGCGAACTCGGTGGTTATTCCCGTCAGCGGCTGGCTGGCGGACGTTATCGGCCGCAAGCGCTACTACATGCTTTGCGTGGCGACGTTCACGGGGGCGTCGCTTCTCTGCGGCCTTTCGACCAGCCTCGGCATGCTGATCTTCTTCCGCGTCCTGCAGGGATTGGGCGGTGGCGGCATGGCGCCCAGCGAGCAGTCCATCCTCGCCGACACTTTCCCGCCGGAGAAACGCTCGCAGGCTTTCGCGCTTTACGGCATCGCCATCATCGTCGCGCCGACGGTGGGTCCCACGATCGGCGGCTGGCTGACCGACCATTTCTCATGGCACTGGATATTCTTCATCAACGTGCCGTTCGGAATCCTGTCGCTCTCGCTGGTGCAGTGGCTGCTGGTCGAACCCGAAATCCTCCAACGCGAGCGGCGCGAAAGGCTGAAAGACGGCCTGAAAATCGACTGGGTGGGCTTTCTACTGGTGGCGCTGGCTCTGGGGTCGCTGGAGATATTCCTCGACGAAGGACAGCGCCACGACTGGTTCTCCTCGACCTTCATCACTGCCTTCGCCGCGGTCTCGGCCTTCTCGCTGGCCTTGCTGATCCCGTGGGAGATCAGCCGACGCGATCCGGTTGTCGACATGCGGCTCGTCTTCACACGTCAGTTCGGGACCTGCTTCCTGGTCATGATGGCTGTGGGGGCGGTGCTCTTCAGCACAACTCAGATCCTGCCGCAACTCCAGCAGTCGACCTTCGCCTACACGGCGACCCTTTCCGGGCTTTCGATGATGCCTGGCGGAATCTGCATGCTGATGCTGATGCCTATCTCCGGCTTCGTGTCCGGCATCGTGCAGCCCAAATACCTGATCATGGGCGGCATGACGGCGGTGGCGATCGCGCTCTGGCACCTGACATCGCTCTATCCGGACGCCACCTTCCGCTTTTTCGCCTTCGCCCGCATCTACCTGATGATCGGGCTGCCGTTCCTCTTCATTCCGATCTCGACCGCGGCCTATGCCGGCTTGCCGGCGGACAAGACGAATCAGGCGTCCTCGCTCATCAACGTGACCCGCAACATCGGCGGAAGCATCGGCGTATCGCTGTCGAACACGGTGCTGGCGCAAGGCGAGCAAGTGCACCAGTCGCATCTGGTGGCGCAGACTGTGCCTTCCTCATCTATCTATCAGCACGCTGTCCGGCAGGCGACGGAACACCTCATGGCGCAGGGATCGACCATGGCGGAAGCGCAACACCAAGCGATCGGCCTCATCGCGCAGACGATCGGCCGACAGGCCTCCCTGCTCGCCTACGTCGACGTTTTTCGCTACAGCGCCATTGCAACGGCGCTCCTCGTGCCGCTGGCGCTCCTCCTGAGATCGCCGAGCGCGCCCGATCAATCGCGAGGAGACTTGCAGGCAGTCGAATAGAGGCGGAACGCCTCGAGGGTGGCATCGCTGACATGGTGCTCTATTCCCTCGGCGTCGCGGCGGGCGATCTCGGGATTGACCCCGATATCGATAAGGAAACGCTCGACGATGCCGTGGCGGATGCGGCTCTGCTCCGCCAGCCTCCGGCCGCGTTCGGTCAGGAAGACGCCACGGTAAGGTTTGCGTGAAACCAGCCCTTCCTCGATCAGCCTTTTCAGCATTCGCGCGACCGTTGGCTGCGCCACACCGAGCCGCGCGGCGATATCGACCTGCCGCGCTTCGCCGCCGTCCTGGATCAGGTCGTCGATCAGTTCGACGTAGTCCTCGAACAACTCGACCTTGCGCGCCTCGCGCGCCTGGCGGAAGGCTTCCGCCTGGATGTCGGCGTCGGGAAGCGCTGCGCTGTCGGTATGCCTCGGTCGGCCCAAGATTGTCGTCCCGGCGGTTCTCCCCCTATTTGCTTCAGCGGGCAAGGAATTGAAACCCCTTTGTCACCCATGCGTTCGGCAGGAGGAGGCTTGACAATAGCGCAATTAGCATTACCTTTCAATTATAGCATATGCTATATTAAACTGTGCGAACCTAGTCCATCATGCTCCAGACCGTCCATCCCCAACGCGAGGAGACCCATCCGCATCCTGTCGATGCCGGAAGCACAACTCTTGCCGAGGTGAATTCCACCGTGGCGATCCCGCGGGACGCCTCGTGGCTGAGGCGGCTCTTCGCCTTCGCCGGACCCGGCTACATGGTCTCGGTCGGTTATATGGATCCCGGCAACTGGGCGACGGACCTCGCCGGTGGCTCGAAATTCGGCTACACGCTGCTTTCGGTCATCCTGCTCTCGAACCTCATGGCCATCCTGCTGCAGGCGCTGGCTGCAAGGCTCGGCATCGCAACGGGGCGGGATCTCGCGCAGGCATGTCGCGAGCACTACCCGCGCCCGGTCAACCTGGCGCTCTGGTTCCTGTGCGAGCTGGCCATCATCGCCTGCGATCTGGCGGAAGTCATCGGCACGGCAATCGCGCTCAACCTGCTCTTCGGGATTCCACTGATCGCCGGCGCGCTCATTACGGCGCTCGACGCCTTCCTGGTTCTTCTCCTGATGAGCAGGGGGTTCCGGTACCTGGAAGCCTTCGTCGTGGCGCTGCTCGTCGTGATAGCGCTCTGCTTCGGCATACAGGTGATCGCGGCGCAGCCAGCCATGGGAGAACTGCTGGGCGCCTTCCTGCCAACGGCCGAGATCGTCCGTCATCCGGAGATGCTCTACATCGCCATCGGCATCATCGGGGCGACGGTCATGCCGCACAATCTCTACCTGCATTCCGCGATCGTGCAGACCCGCGCCTACGAAAGGACGCCGGCGGGCCGGCGTGAAGCCGTAAAGTTCGCGACGATCGATTCGACCGTCGCGCTGATGCTGGCGCTGTTCGTCAACGCCGCGATCCTCGTGGTGGCGGCGGCAACATTCCACACGAGCGGTCACAGCGAGGTCGAGGAGATCGGCAAGGCCTTTCAGCTCCTGTCGCCGCTTCTCGGGCTGGGCATCGCGTCGACGCTCTTTGCCGTGGCGCTGCTGGCGTCGGGTCTCAATTCGACGGTGACGGCGACGCTTGCCGGTCAGATCGTGATGGAGGGCTTCCTGCGGCTGAGGATGCCGCCATGGGCAAGAAGGCTGGTGACCCGCGGCATCGCGATCGTGCCGGTCGTCATCGTCACCGCGCTCTACGGTGAAAACGGCACCGCGAAGCTACTGGTGCTCAGCCAGGTCGTCCTCTCGATGCAATTGCCCTTCGCCGTCGTTCCGCTGATCCGCTTCGTTTCCGACCGACGCGGGATGGGGGAACTCGTCATCTCCGGAAAGACCGTTTGGCTCGCTTGGGCTATCGCGGCGGTCATCATCGCACTCAACGTCAAGCTTCTGTTCGATACGTTCACTTCGATCTGACGCCGACAGCACGGCGCCTTTTGCGCCTTTCTCGCGCTCAGGTCACTCACGCTATCGTTTCGGCTTCTCGTAAGAGTTGATGGACATTACCAAAACTTCACTTCCGTTCCGCGTGGCCTAAATTATGTGACAGTTGGATGAAAGCCACATGACAGCTGCATGGAGTCGTGGCTCGCTACGTGGAGAAATGCGTTGACGAGTTCGCCCCCTATCCCCTCTGATTCGACGCCGCCGCCTCCCTCCAACGGCTCGGAGATGCGCCGGCGATGGCCTTTCCTGGGGACGGCGAGCTCAGCGTTGGTCACCGTGGCGCTTGCGGCCGTACTCGTTTTCCTGGTCGAACTGATTGTACGCGGCTCGTTGTCGGAAACAGTGCAGTTCTTCTCCACCATCGACATGCCGGGCTGGTCGACCGTCCTTCTCTTCGCGCTACTCCTGATTGCGCTCGACGCGGCTTTCGGCCGTGCGCACCAGGCGTTGCTCATCGTGGGGCCGCTTGTCCTTGCGATGGCCTTCATAAGCCATGAAAAGGCCCGTTATCTGGGCGATCCGCTGTATCCGGTCGATTTCCTCTATGCCCGGCAGATTGTCGATCTCCTGCCGCTGCTTGCGCGCGATCGGCCTTGGATGATGGCGGCCGTCGTTATCGGAACAATAGCTGGCGTTGGGATTTTCGTCGCGATGCTGGTTCTTTGGCATCGGCGGAAGACGCGGCTCCCCTGGCGCGGCCGTGTTTTGCGCCTGGTCGTAGCGCTGCCGCTGCTGGCCACCTTCGCCTCGGTGATGGATTATTCGACCTTCTCTTGGCTGCGCGACCGTCTCCGCATCATTCCCATGATGTGGGACCAGAAAGAGAATTATTCGCATAACGGCTTCGCTGCCGCCTTCATCCTCAACGTGCCGATGGCCGACGTGGCCAAGCCCAACGGCTATTCGAGGAAGGCGGTCCAGGGAATCCCCTCCACGACCGCCATTTCCGTGCCGCCCGACGCTCCGGACATCATCATCGTCATGAACGAATCGTTCTGGGACGCCACCCGGCTACCGAATACTAAGATAACGCCCGACCCGATCCCGACCGTTCGCGCGAACCGCTCGGGCTACATGTTCTCACCCGAGTTCGGGGGCACGACCGCGAATATCGAGTTCGAGACACTTACCGGTTTCTCGAACGCCTTCCTGCCCTACGGCAGCATTCCCTACCAGCAGTACATGCGCCGGCCGATGCCTTCGCTGGCGTCCTTCCTCGGTTCGCAGGGCTATGTCACGCGCGCGCTGCACCCATACGCGAAATGGTTCTGGAATCGCGGCACCACCTACAAGGATTTCGGCTTCGACGAGTTCATGTCGGAGGAAAATCTGCCGCCCCTCGCGACCCGCGGCCCTCTGGTTTCCGACAAGGCATTCTTCAACGAGATCATGCGCGAGGCGGACCAGCAGACGCGGCCGTTCTTCTTCTTCGCCGTCACGCTGCAGAACCATGGACCTTACGAGCCCTTCCGCTACACCGATCCCACGCTCGAAGTGGAGACGAGCGCCAGCGACACATCCAAGCAGTCCATCCTCTCCTATGCCGAAGGCGCCCATGACGGCGACAAGGCGCTGGCGAGCCTGATGGACTGGGCCAAGCACCGCAAGCGGCAAACGATCCTGGTAATGTTCGGCGACCATCTGCCGCCGCTCGGACCCGCCTATGTTGAGACCGGCTTCCTCAAGGATAACGTCGCGCCGCGCAGTGGACCGCTGGACAAGATGAAGATGGACCACGAGACGCCGCTGGTGATCTGGTCCAGCCGGTCCGGCCCGCTTCGCGACGTCGGCACGATCAGCCCTTCGCTCATCCCGCTTTACGTGCTGAAGCTCGCCGGCATCTCGCACCCTTACTACACAGGGTTCTTGAGCGAGGTGCGGGACCGTTATCCCGTGGTGTACCGTCAGATGCTGATCAACTCCGACGGGCAGGCGGTGGACGATTGGCTGAAAAAGGATCCCAGCGATCCGGTCCTGCGCGACTTCCGCTATATCCAGTATGACCAGATGTTCGGCAAGGACTACGCCTCGCCGAAATTCTTCCCCGGAACGCTGCAATCCAGGCCTGCCAGCTGACGAGCCTGCGCAATTTTCATGCGCCGCCGCCGCATCTCGGTGTAGCAATGTTGCGAGGCTCCCCCTTCTGGCGACGGTTCGTGTCGTCGCCTCCGGTGGCTTGCGATTTCGTTTGACCTGCCGGAAAAGCGGCGAAACACTGCGCCGTCCGTCACAGAGTCCGCCGGCGTGCGCGGATCGGAAGGAATCGCAGATGACGCTGCACCAGGTTGCGCTGGACGACAAATATGATCTGTCC
>JBQCFA010000009.1:0-9871 GCA_051959695.1 Rhizobiaceae bacterium | reverse complement strand
AGGACCGCGTCGGCGCCCCAGGCGCGCGCCTCGTAGACCTGATAGGGATCGAACAGGAAATCCTTGCGCAGCGCGGGCAGGGTGGTCGCCGAGCGCGCGGCGGTCAGGTATTCCGGCGCCCCTTGGAACGACGGCTGGTCTGTAAGCACGGAAAGACAGGCCGCGCCGCCTTCCTGGTAGGCGCGGGCCAGCGCCTTGGGGTCGAAATCAGCGCGGATCAAGCCCCTGGACGGGCTCGCCTTCTTGATCTCGGCGATCAGACCTAACTCGCCGGCCTCGCGTTTTGCCCGCAACGCCTGGCCAAAACCACGCGGCCGGTCCTGTGCGCGGGCGCGGGCAGCCATCTCGATGAAAGGCACTGCCGCCCTGGCCGCGGCGATCTCCTCGCGCTTATAGGCCTCGATCTTCTTCAATATGTCGGCCATTCTAGGTCAGCCTGGTCGGTTGGAGACGTCCACGAGCTTCGTCAGCGCCGCGCGCGCCTTGCCGCTGTCGATCGCCGCCGCGGCGATGTCGACGCCGTCCCGGAGGGCGGCGGCCTTGCCGGCGATCAGGATCGCCGCGCCGGCATTGAGAAGCACGATATCACGGTATGGGCCCTTGACGCCGTCAAGCACGGCGCTCAGTGCCTCCGCGTTATGGATCGCATCGCCGCCCTTGAGGTCGCCCGGCTGGACGCGCGTCAGGCCGACGTCTTCGGGAGCGATCTCGAAGCTTTCGACCTTGCCGCGATCGAGGGCCGCAACCTTCGTAGAACCGGCTGTGGTCAACTCGTCCAGGCCATCGCCATGGACCACCCAGGCGGTCTCAGTGCCCAGCCCTTTCAGCACATGCGCCAGCGGCTCGACCCATTCTGGCGAAAACACGCCGACGAGTTGCCGCTTGACGCCGGCTGGATTGGACAGCGGGCCGAGCAGATTGAAGATCGTACGCGTGCCGAGTTCCACGCGCGTCGGTCCGACATGGCGCATCGCGGAATGATGTGACGGGGCGAACATGAAGCCGACGCCGGCTTCGCGGATGCAGGCCGATATCTGCGAAGGCGTCGCCTCGATGTTGACCCCGAGCGCAGCCAGCGTGTCGGCCGCGCCAGAGCGTGAAGAGAGTGCCCGGTTGCCGTGCTTGGCCACTGGAATCCCGGCGCCCGCGGTGACGAAAGCCGCGGCCGTCGATACGTTGTAGGAGCCCGACGCGTCGCCGCCGGTGCCGACGATGTCTATCGCGTCGTCGGGGGCGCTCACGGTGAGCATCTTGGCCCGCATCGTGGCCACAGCGCCGGAAATCTCCTCGACCGTTTCACCGCGCACGCGCAACGCCATCAGGAAGCCGCCGATCTGGCTTGGCGTCGCTTGGCCGGACATGACGATGTCGAAGGCCGCCCGCGCTTCGTCGAACGTCAGGGCCTTGCCGCCGGCGACCTTGGCGATATGAGTCTTGAAATCACTCATTTCAGCCCCGCCGCCATGGTCAATACGCCATCGCCCGTTCAACGGCGGCATGGTCGACCGTCACGTGATATTCGGTCTGCAGCTTGTTCACCAGTTCGTCGAGTATATCGTTGGCCATCGCCAACCCGAACATCTTCTGGCCCTGCTCGTCGACCGAATCAGGACCGGCGCCGGCCGGCTCGAACACCTCGGTCACCTTGAAGAGGACCTGCGACTTGTCGTCCGGCCCGGAAAACAGCCCGACACCGCCTTGTCCCACTCCGAAGACGGCGGCAACGCCGTTCTCGCCGAAATCCGCATCCGTCGAGCCGCGCTTGACGCCGCGTTTCGTTTCCTTCTCCAGCTTCAACTCGCCGGCGATATCGTCGAGGGAGGTGCCGGCCTTGGCCTTCTTTTCCATGGCGGTCGCCTTGGCACCGAGCCGCGAGGCTGCCTCTTCCGCTTTCCAGTCTGCAAGGACCCTGGCGCGAACTTCGTCGAGTGCCCGGTCGTGCGCAGGCTTCACGTCCTCGACTTCATAGTAGATGAAGCCGCCGTCCCTGGTGGTGACCGGATCGTTCTCGACGCCCTTCTCGCTGTCGAACGCGCCCTTGATCAACTGCTCCGATTCAGGGAGATCCTTCACCACGGTTCCGTCCGGGGCAAGGCCTTCGCGATCGATGGCGTCGATCGTGACGACTTTCAGCTTCAGCTTCGCCGCCGCTTCGCCCATCGTGGCGCCGCCGGCGCGTGCATCCTCCCAGGCATCATGCACGTCCAGGAGGTCGCGATTGGCTTCGTCCAGGGCAAGGTCCTTGCGGATTTGGTCGCTTACCTCCGCAAGCGGCTTGACCACCTCGGGCGTGATCGACGCGACACGCAACAGCACCGGCCCGAAAGAGCCTTCCACTACCGGGCTGACTTCGTCGACCTTTAGGCTGAAGGCTGCATCGGCGATCTTCTGGTCCGGAATATCCGCTTTCGCCAGCGTGCCGAGTTTCGTATCGGCCTCGGTCTTGCCTTGCGACTTGGCCACGTCGTCGAAGGTCGCGCCACCCTTGATGGATGCGAGGCCGGCCTTGGCGGCGTCGTCGTCCTTGAAGACGATCTGCTCGATCGTCCGCTTTTCGGGCGTGGTGTAGCTCTGGGCGTGAGCCTCGTAGTACTTCTTGACCTGCTCGTCACTGATCGAGGACGGATCGGCGATATCCTGCGGCTCGAGCCGTACATAGGCGATCTTGCGGTATTCCGGCGCGGCGTATTTCTTCTTGTTCTTGTCGAACCAGGCTTGCAGCGTGCTGTCGGACGGATCCTCGATAGGCTCGACGAGCGACTGCGGCATCGTGATGTATTCGACCGTACGGTCTTCGCCACGGTAGAGCGCCACCGCCTTGAGGAAGGCATCCGGCGCCTTCATGCCGCTCGTCGTCGCCTCGATGAGCTGCTGGCGGACGGCAAGCTGTTCGCGGTTCTGCATGTATTCCTCGGGGCGCATGCCGATCTGGCGCAGCACGTAGTCGAATTGCTGGCGGTCGAACTGCCCGTTTGTGCCGCGGAAGGCGGTATCCTGCCGCGTCAGGTCGGCGATGCGTTCCGTGGAGACGCCGAGGCCGAGCCGCCGCGCCTGTTCGTCGAGCACCGCGCTGGCTACGAGCTGGGAAAGTACCTGCTGGTCCAGGCCGCGCGCGGTCGCCTCCTCGCGGGTCAGCCGCCTTCCGGCCTGTTGCGACAGGGCCGAAAGCTCGCGGTCATAGGCGAGCCTGTATTCGTTCGGCGAGACGGTGGTGTCGCCGGCTTTCAGGACGTAATTGCTGCCGAAGCCGCCCTGGATGCGGCCGGAAATGCCCCAGCCGGCAAAGCTCACCACGAGGACGATGAAGAACAATTTGGCTACCCAGGATCCGGCAGCCGTTCTCATTGCGTTGAGCATATGCAGTCCTGTTCCAGGCTCGTTTTGCCGTCTTTCGTCGGCGTTTGACCGGCAATAACGCCCTTAACGACCGGTGTCGATTGCTTTGTAAGATGAATTTGCTAGGACCGATCGACAATCCGCTTCGGCACCGAAGGAAATGCCATGACCCCCGCGATCCGCCCTCTCGTCGCCGGCAATTGGAAAATGAACGGCACCAGCGCCTCGCTCAATGAATTGCGCACGATTGCGCATGGCTTTTCGGGCGGGCTGAGCACCCGGACGGACGCGCTGGTGTGCGTACCGGCCACACTGCTCTGGCGTGCCTCCGAGGTGCTGCGCGGCACCGTCGTCGCATCAGGCGGCGAGGATTGCCATGCGGTCGAAAGCGGCGCGCACACCGGCGACATCTCCGCCGAAATGCTCAGGGACGCCGGAGCTTCCTTCGTCATCGTCGGCCATTCCGAGCGCCGGACAGACCATGGCGAAACGGACGAAGTGGTGAAGGAGAAGGCCGCCGCCGGCTGGCGCGCCGGCCTTACCGCCATCATCTGCGTCGGCGAAACGAAGGAACAGCGCGACGCGGGCGAAACGCTCGCCGTGCTCAGCCGGCAAGTCGCCGGTTCGGTCCCCCAGCGAGCGCGCGCGGCCAATACAGTGATCGCCTACGAACCCGTCTGGGCGATCGGCAGCGGGCTCACTCCGACGACCGCGGATGTGATCGAGGCGCACGCGCATCTGAGGACCGAGCTTGGCGCCAAGGCCGGCGAGGAAGCCAGCCGCATCCGCATCCTCTATGGTGGCTCTGTCAAGCCAGCCAATGCGCGCGAACTGCTCGGCCTCGCCAATGTCGACGGCGCGCTCGTCGGGGGCGCCAGCCTGAGGGCGGCCGATTTCCTCGGTATCGCCGAAGCCTATCTCTCGCTTTGACGACCGGGCGAAAACGCCGCGTTGCATTTTATACGCACGCATCCATATGGGGTTGGAATAAGGTTGAAAGGCGTGTATTGAGCCGCGTCCCAATGCCGGCCGCAGAAGGCCGATTTTCGCAGTCTATCCGGAATTTCGAATGGAAACCGTCATCATCGTCATCCACCTGATGGTCGTGATCGCGCTCGTCGGCGTTGTGCTCGTACAGCGCTCCGAAGGTGGCGGGCTCGGCATCGGCGGCGGCTCCGGTTTCATGACGGCGCGTGGGGCAGCAAACGCCCTGACGCGCACGACCGCGATTCTAGCGACCATCTTCTTCGTGACCTCGCTCGGCCTGACGATCATGGCGCGCTATCAGGGAAGCGCAGCGGATATTCTCGACAATCCGCCGGCCTCGAACGGTGCGCCCGCCGGAAATTCCGGCGACGGGAAGGGCAAGGGAATTCTCGACCAGCTTGGCGGCGCGCCGTCCAAGGCTCCGGCTTCAAACGGAGGCCAGCAGCAGCCGGCCGCGCCGAGCGGTGGCGCCGCTGCCACGCCGCCGGCAAGCAACGGTGCGCCCGCATCGGGCGCACCCGCGACGACGGCGCCCGCCGCCCAGGTTCCGACCGGCGGCAGCGAGCCCGCGAACGGACAGGCGCCGGCCTCGGGGAGCGGTTCCAGCCCGGCTCCGGCACAACCGCAAGTTCCCAACAAATAAAGCCGCCGCGACGGCGACGGTTCGATCCGCCGCCGGATTGACAATCTGTTTCAGGCATTGCGGTGTTGTGATTGAACAACAGTGCGCACGATTATGCGGTCCTCGCGGCCTATTGATCCCTGCGCTCACCAGTTTTTGTTGAGCGCTCGCCGAAAGCTCAGCTATAGAAACCCAGGCAACCGGGCGGGGCGGTTGGTGCCGCCGATTCCGTCATGGCCTTAACGGTTGATGGAACAGGATCTCTGAAAATGCGCATTCGTGGGTTTGCCCTGATTTGTGCCGGCGCGGCACTCGTTCTTGGCGTCACGTCCTTTGCCGCCGCCGCGCAGACCTTGTCGCGGCTCGATCGTGGCCGCACGGCGTCAATCGAGTCGGTGCGGCCTGTCGAGACGCACAGTAAAAAGAAATCCGCCAAGGCGGCGAAGACCACGAAGGTTAGCGTCGACAGCAAGGATACCGGACGTTTGGAGAATAATGGCGAGCTGCGGAGCGAGCAGCAGCTGCAGCCAAATCTCTTCTCCGCGATCTTTGGAGACGGCGCGCCGCGGTTGCTGCCCGAGACGCGCGACCTGGACGCCGCGCTGATGCAAAAGGAGGAAAGGCGCCCCTTTAGCGTCAAGCCTCAGTTCCAGCCGCAGAGCGTTCCTTATTCCGGCTATGCGCGCGGAACGATCATCATCGATACCAGCAAGCGGTTCCTCTATTTGATGGAGTCATCGAACACCGCGCGGCGCTATCCGATAGCCGTCGGCCGTGAAGGGCTGCAATTCAAGGGCACCGCGGCGATCGGCGACAAACAGGAATGGCCGCGCTGGATCCCGACCCTCGACATGCAGAAGCGCGAGCCGAAGGAATATGGCCGCTACAAGGACGGGATGCCCGGCGGGCTGACCAACCCGCTCGGCGCGCGCGCCATGTATGTCTACCAGGGCCGGAGGGATACCCACATCCGTATCCACGGTACGACGCAGCCGCAATCGATCGGCACTTCGGCGTCGAACGGGTGCTTCCGCATGTTCAACGACCAGGTGATGGATCTTTACCGGCGCGTTAGGGTCGGAACGCCGGTCGTCGTACTTTGAATTGATTTTTCTGCGCCTCCAGCAGCGGCCGGCTTTGCCGGCCGTTTTGTTTTCCACGATGTGCTGACCCACCGCTCCCGGGAAAATGCCTGATCCTGGAAATTTTCCGCTGGCGGAATCATGCCGGCGGCGCTAAGCCCTGACTCCCATGGCGCGATACGTATTCATCACCGGCGGCGTGGTCTCCTCCCTCGGAAAAGGCATAGCGGCGGCGGCTCTCGGAGCCCTTCTGCAAGCGCGCGGCTACCGCGCGCGCATCCGCAAGCTTGACCCCTATCTGAACGTCGATCCGGGTACGATGTCGCCCTACCAGCACGGCGAGGTCTTCGTCACCGACGACGGCGCGGAGACCGATCTGGACCTCGGCCATTATGAGCGCTTCACCGGCCGCTCGGCCAACAAGCAGGACAACATCACCACCGGCCGCATCTACCAGAACATCATCGAAAAGGAGCGGCGCGGCGACTATCTCGGCGCGACCGTGCAGGTCATCCCGCACGTCACCGACGAGATCAAGAACTTCGTCGTCGAAGGCAATGAGGACTACGATTTCGTCATCTGCGAGATCGGCGGCACGGTCGGCGATATCGAGGCGATGCCGTTCCTCGAGGCGATCCGCCAGCTTGGCAATGACCTGCCTCGCAACAACGCGGTCTACGTGCATCTGACGCTGATGCCCTATATCCCCTCGGCGGGCGAGTTGAAGACAAAGCCGACCCAGCATTCCGTCAAGGAACTGCGCTCCATCGGCATCGCCCCGGACATCCTGCTGGTACGCGCCGATCGCGCGATTCCCAAGGAGGAACGGCGCAAGCTCTCGCTCTTCTGCAACGTGCGCGAATCGGCCGTCATCCAGGCGCTCGACGTCGGCCACATCTACGACGTGCCGATGGCCTACCACAAGGAAGGGCTGGACGGCGAAGTGCTGGCCGCCTTCGGCATCGACCCGGCGCCTAAGCCGCGCATGGAGCGCTGGCAGGAAATCTCCCAGCGCATCCACAATCCCGAGGGCGAGGTGACGATCGCCATCGTGGGCAAATATACCGGCATGAAGGACGCCTACAAATCGCTGAACGAGGCACTTTCGCATGGCGGCATGGCGAATCGCGTGCGCGTCAAACTCGACTGGATCGAAAGCGAGATCTTCGAGAAGGAGGATCCTTCGCCCTGGCTGGAGAAGGTCCATGGCATCCTGGTCCCCGGCGGCTTCGGCGAGCGTGGCTCGGAAGGCAAGATCCTCGCCGCGAAGTTCGCGCGCGAGCGCAAGGTGCCTTATTTCGGCATCTGCTTCGGCATGCAGATGGCCTGCATAGAGGCGGCGCGCTCGCTGGCGGGAATAGAAAAGGCGTCGTCTAGCGAATTCGGCCCGACCAAGGAACCGGTCGTCGGCCTGATGACCGAGTGGCTGCGAGGGAACATGCTTGAAAAGCGCCGTGAGGCTGGCGACCTCGGCGGCACGATGCGGCTCGGCGCCTATCCGGCGGAACTCGCGCCGGGATCGAAGATTGCGGGCATCTATGGTGACACGCACATCTCCGAGCGCCACCGCCATCGTTACGAGGTCAACATCGACTACAAGGCGAAGCTGGAGGAATGCGGGCTCATCTTCGCCGGGTTGTCGCCCGACGGCGTGCTGCCGGAAACGGTGGAATATGCCGACCATCCCTGGTTCATCGGCGTGCAGTATCATCCGGAGCTGAAGAGCCGTCCGTTCGAGCCGCACCCGCTCTTCGCCAGCTTCATCAACGCCGCGATGGAGCAATCGCGGCTGGTTTAGTCGGCAGTTCGCGAGCGGGTGCACCCTCGGCGAGACATCTATATTCGCTACATCGCCTTTGCTTCGGGCATGTAGCGGGCGACCAATTCCGCGACTCTCTGGTTGCGCTCCTTCGCCGTGTTTCCGCCCATCACGACCACCAGAAGCTTGCGGCCGTTCCGACTGACCGACGTCACGATGTTGAAGCCGGAAGCCCGGATGTAGCCGGTCTTGATGCCGTCGGCGCCTGCCACCGTGTCAAGGACCCTGTTATGTCCCTTGATCAGCTTGCCGCGGAAGGCGAAGCTCTCGATAGAAAAATAGTAGTAGTATTGCGGGAAGCGCTGGCGCAACGCCATCCCGAGCCGTGCCATGTCGTAAGCGGTGGTATGCTGGGCCGGATCGGGGAGGCCGGACGCGTTTTGGAACACAGTGCCAAGCATTCCCAACTGACGCGCCTTGTCGTTCATTATACCCGCGAAGCGGGTCTCCGTATTGCCGAGATATTCGCCAACGGCGACCGCAACGTCGTTCGCCGATTTGGTGACCATCGCCCGGATCGCCGAATCGATGTCGATCGTCTCGCCGGGCCTGAAATGCAGGTTGGTCGGGGGCATCGCGGCTGCATGCGGTGATACGGAAATCCGCGTCTCGCGCGTGACGCGCCCCTGATCCATCGCCTCGAACAGGAGATAAAGCGTCATCATCTTTGTCAGCGACGCCGGATAGCGGCGATCGGTTGCGTTCACCTGGTAAAGCGTCGCGCCTGCATTCGCGTCGATCACGACGGCTGCATATTTGGCCGGCTCGAAATTGTCGGGCGAAACCACGGTCAGCGTGTCGGTGGTCGTGCATCCGGCTACGATCACGACCAGGAGCAAGGCAGGCCATCTGCCGACAATGGAGACCAGACGAGAAAAAACCAAACCCAAGGACACGCCCCGATCTTCATTCCCCGGCGGCGCCGATCGTTCCGTGATGTCGAACGAAAAGGAAATTTGCCGCCGGTTGCAGAGTAGGCGACGGGCTCGCCGGCGCGCAACGGCGGCGGGTCGAAAAGCTTTGGATTGACGGCAGGAGCTGATTGCCAGCAGAGACTGGAAGCCGTCTCCCCGTATCTCGGGGAGACGGCGATGCAAGGTCAGGCGCGTGCGATCCTGGCGCCCGCGCCCGCCGCCGCGGAGCGCAGAACGTAGTAGACGATGCCTGCGATCGCCACTCCGAAGAACCAGCCATAGACCCCCCACCATGCCGGCATCCAGTTGGTGAAGTTCGGCAGGATCGATGCAAAGATCGCGCCGATGATCGCCGCGATGAAGGCGTTGACGTGCCAGCCGCCCTGGAAGCGGAACTCGCCGTCCTCCTTGTAGAGGCCCACCACGTCGAGTTCGCCTTTTCGGATGAGGTAGTAGTCCACCATCATGACGCCGAAGATCGGGCCCATCGTCGCGCCGATGACGCCGACGAAGCCGGCCGCACTCCCGTCCCAAGGCGAGAAGGGGTAGAGCACCAGCGCGATCAACGCCGCGATGTAGCCGCCCTTCTTGAAGTCGATCTGCCTGGGAAAGACGTTCGAGATGTCGAAGGCCGGCGAGACGAAGTTCGCCACCACGTTGATGCCGAGCGTGGCAACCGCGAAGGTGACGGCCGCCAATAGCGCCAGGAACCAGTTGTCGAACTTGGCCGATATCTGGTCTGGATGGATCAGCACCTCGTGATAGACGTCCCACGCCGCGATCGTGGTGACGCCGGCGACGAGCGAGAACAGGATCAGGTTGACCGGCAGGCCCCATATGTTGCCGGTCCTCACGGCAGCCTTGTCGGGCGCATAGCGGGCGAAGTCGCAGAAATTGAGGTAAAGCGCGGAGAAATAGGTCACCCAGATCGCCGCGACGCCGAACAGCGCGGTCCATGATCCCGGATCGCCCGGGATGCCGGCATCGGCGGTCTTGTCGCGCAGCACGTCCATCGGAATGTCGCTGGTGAAGGCGAAGGTCCCTGACTTCACGCAGAGGTAGATGGCCAGGAGGAGCATCATCACCCATACAGCCGGGCCTGCCCAGTCCT
>JBQCFA010000008.1:0-12211 GCA_051959695.1 Rhizobiaceae bacterium | reverse complement strand
GGTAAGCATTGGCCTGTCCTTTCTGGATATTCTCAGCGCCAGTCGCGGCAGACATATTTGACCTCGGTGAAGGCCTCCATGCCGAGCCGTGCGCCTTCCCGGCCGAGGCCGGATTGCTTCATGCCGCCGAAGGGGATGGGCGCGCCGGTGACCTTGGTGCGGTTGACCGCGACCATGCCGTATTGCAGCGCCCGGCTGCCGCGGTAGATGCGCCTTGGATCGTTGGTGTGCAGGTAGGCGACGAGCCCGTATTCGGTGTCGTTGGCGCGCTTCAGCACCTCTTCCTCGCCGTCGAAGGCCGCGATCGCCGCGACCGGACCGAACGTCTCCTCGTGCATGATGAGCGCGTCGGCCGGCACGTCGGCGAGCACCGTCGGCTCGAAGAAGAGCCGACCGGCGGGGTGACCCTTGCCGCCGACGAGGCAGCGCGCGCCTTTCTTCACAGCGTCCTCGACCTGCTCGACCTGCTTAGCGACGGCACGCTCGTTCATCAGCGGACCTATATCGGGATCGTCCATGCCGTGGCCGACGGTCAATTTTGCGGTCGCCTCGGCGAAGCGCTCGCAGAAAGCGTCATAGATGGGCCGCTCGACGAAAAAACGGTTGGCGCCGAGACAGTCCTGTCCGCTGGTGGCGAATTTCGCCTTGATCGCCTCCTCGACCGCCTGATCGAGATCGGCGTCGGCGAAGATGATGAAGGGAGCGAGCCCGCCGAGCTCCAGCACCAGCTGCTTCACCGTGTCGGCGGACTGGCGGAAGAGCAGCCGGCCTATTTCCGTGGAGCCGGTGAAGGAAAGCACCCGGACGCGCGCGTCCTCCGTCCACGGCTTGACGATTTCCGGCGCATGGCCGGTGACGATATTGAAGACGCCGCGTGGCATGCCGGCGCGTTGCGCAAGCACGGCCAGCGCCGTTGCCGAGAAGGGGGTCTCCGCGGAGGGATGCGCGACGCAGGTGCAACCGGCGGCGAGCGCGGCGGCGGCCTTGCGGGTCAGCATTGCAGCGGGGAAGTTCCATGGCGTGATCAGGGCGGCCACGCCGGCAGGTTCACGCCACAATTCCACTTCGGCGTCCGGCAGGTGCGACGTCACGCTCTCAATATTCCCGCGTTTCGCCTCTTCGGCAAAGAACTCGACGAAGGAGGCGGCGTAGTCGATCTCGCCGCGTGCCTCCGAGATCGGCTTGCCCTGCTCCAGCGTCATGATGCGCGCCAGGTCCTCGCGCGCTTCGGCGATCAGGATAAACCATTGGCGCAGGACGGCGGAGCGTTCCTGCGGCAGAAGACCCGCCCAGCCGGAAAAGGCGGCGGAGGCCGCGTCGACCGCCACACGGGATTCCGCGGCCGAGAGCGCCGGGATCGAGCCGATGACGGCGCCGGTCGCCGGGTCGGTGACGGCGATGGCGCGATGCCCCGCCGCGTCGACTCCGATTCGTTCTCCGTCGATGAAGGAGGAGGCGCAGAAGAGTTCCGGATCCGACAACGCCGGTGGTCCACTGTCGAATCCCGATCGTTTTTCTGCAGTGTTCGCCATGGCGGGCCATCGTGACGGGTGAATTTCCTGGCACGACAATAGCGGGAGGCCGGGAGAGGCGTTCGCCAAACTCGCCTGCGAAATCCGATGGATGAACTATTGCGGCGGGCCACGCCGAAAGGATCGTCTACGCCGTCGGCTGGACGAACAGGTCGACGGGAATGGGCTCGTTCTTCACGGCCGAAGTGACGACGTAGGAGTAGTAGCGGCGGATACCGATATTGTCGGCGAGGAGACGTTCGACCAATGCCTGGTAGTCGGCAAGATTGCGCACGACGACCTTGCACAGATAGTCTATGCCGCCGCCTACGGCCCAACATTCGACGATCTCGGGAATGCGCGCGACGGCGCCCTCGAAGCGTGCGAAATCCTCGCTGCGGTGGCTCTCGATCTCGATCTCGACGAAGACGGTCGCGACCGGCCCGAAGACTTTTACCGAGATCTGCGCGCCGTAGCTCTCGATAATGCCGGCTTCCTCCAGCCGGCGCAGCCGTTCCCAGCACGGCGTTGCCGAAAGATTTACGCGCTCGGCGAGCGCCGCCTTGGAAATGCGTCCCTCGCGTTGCAGGATGGCGAGAATCTTGACGTCCCGCGCATCGAGCCTCGGTGTCTCGGATCTGGTTTTCGTCAAGCCGGTCCGGGCCCCTCTCGATAGACCGACGAAGTTTAGAACGGGCGCGGTGGCCGCGTCCAGATTCTTGGGTCCAGAATTTCTGGCAACCGAAATATCTGCCGGCGGCATGCCACGCTCGTTGTCGGACGCGACAATCTCCGCCGGAACTCTAGCCACATCGAGGGCCGCGAGGCCTGATCGTTGTTGCGCCATCTCGACCCCGTCGACCCGTCGGCCGGACCCTCCTGGCTGAGCAGGCGGGATGCCGGGCCTTTCGCCTCCACCCTTCAACGCGGTGGCCGACTTCATGGATTGTCGCCGCTTACCCTTCCAGCACCGCCTTCAGGAATTCGCGCGTGCGCGCTTCCTTCGGACTGGTGAATATCTCCTCCGGCGTTCCCTGTTCCTTGATCTTGCCGCGGTCGAAGAAACAGATGCGGTCCGAAACCTCGCGTGCGAAGCGCATCTCGTGCGTAACCAGCAGCATGGTGAGGTCGTGCTCGGAGGCCAGGCTGCCGATGACGTTGAGCACCTCACCGACCAGTTCCGGGTCGAGCGCCGATGTGGGTTCGTCGAAAAGCATGATCTTCGGCCGCATGGCGAGCGCGCGCGCAATGCCGACGCGCTGCTGCTGGCCGCCGGAAAGCTGCGATGGGAATTTTTGCGCGTGGTCCGTCAGCCCGACCATCTTGAGCAGTTCCTCGGCTCGGTCGCGTGCTTCCGCCTTGGAGAGCTTCAGAACGTTCACCGGCGCCTCGGTAATGTTGCGCATCACGCTCATGTGCGGGAACAGGTTGAATTGCTGGAAGACCATGCCGAGCTTGGTGCGCATCTTCTTTAGATGCGCCTCCGACGCCGGCTTCAGGGTGCCGTTGCGCTCTTCGTGCCAGAGCGGCTCGCCCTCGACGTGGATAACGCCGTCGCTGATCTCCTCCAGGGTCATCAGGATGCGTAGGACGGTCGATTTGCCAGATCCGGAAGGACCGATGATTGTGACCTTCTCGCCCGGCTTCACATCGAAGTCCAGTTCGTCCAGCACGACGTGATTGCCGTACTTCTTCACCACCTTTTCGAATTTGATGATGGGTTCGGTCATTTGAGCGGTATCCCGGTTTTCGGAAGCCTCATGTCGACGTATCGGACGATGCCCGAGCAGACCAGCGTGAGGATCAGGTAGATTCCGCCGACCATCGTCAGCGGCACCAGATAGTCGAAGGTCTGGTCGCCGATGATCTTGGCGACGCCGAGCATCTCCAGCACCGTCACCACGGAGAGCACGGGCACGTCCTTCATGATGGACACGAGGTAGTTGCCGAAGGCGGGCACCACACGCGGAACCGCCTGGGGCAGGATGATGTGCGTGAAGGTGCGTCGTGGAGAGAGATCGAGTGCGCGGGCGGCCTCGCGCTGGCCTTTCGGCACGGCCTCGATGCCGGCGCGGTATACCTCCGCGGTATAGGCGCTGTACTGGACGCCGAGCGCCAGGCAGCCGGTCAGGAAGGCCGGCAATATGACGCCGTGGTCTGCGAGCACGTAGTAAAGGAAGAAGAGCTGTACCAGGAGTGGGGTGTCGCGGAAGAATTCGGTGATGAAGCTTGCCGGCCAGGAGACGAATCGCGACGGGGAGCCTTTCAGGATAGCGAAGATTAGCCCCAGCACCATGGCCACGGCGAAGCCGGCGATGGAAGCCTCAATCGTCACCACGAGTCCCATCAGGAGGATCGGCAGAATGGAGATGGCGAAGGCCAGTTCGCCATGTGAGGTGTCCCAGGAAAATCCGAACAGCATCAGTGCCCCACCCTGCGCCAGCGCCCGAGGGATCGTTCGAGCAGATGCATGAGCCCCGCGATGACGAGCGCCATGCCGAAATACATGAACAGGATCATCGTATAGACGGTGGTGCTGTCCTGCGTGAAATTGCGGATGCGCTCGGCGATGAAGGTGAGGTCGCCGAGGCTGATCAACGAGGCCAGCGCTGTATCCTTCAGATTCTGCACCGCCAGATTGCCGAAGGCCGGCATCATCTCGGGAATGGCCTGCGGCAGTGCGATACGCCAGAGCGCCTGGCGCGGCGAGAAATTGAGCGCCTTCGCCGCTTCGTACTGGCTGTAGCGTACCGACTGGATGGCGCCGCGCACCACTTCCGCGCCGTAGGCTCCGATGTTGAGTCCCAGCGCCGCCACGCCGGCCGCCACAGGCGGAAGTCGCAGATTGATGCCGATCATGTCGCCGGCTATCGGCAGCGCGAAATAGAGCCAGAAAAGCTGCACCAAGAGCGAAGTGCCGCGGAAGATCTCGATATAGGCTATGGAAAAGCCCTTGACCGCCCAGTTCGTCGAAAGCTTGCCGATGCCGAAGGCGAAGGCACAGAGGGCGCCGAGGATAGTCGAATAGACGGTGAGCTGGATGGTGATCCACGCTCCCTGCATCAGCGGCTTGAGGTATTCACTCCATTCCATCGGTGAATCATCCCCTGTTCACCCGTTCCTGGATTGTCTGGCTGTGTAACCGGAACCTCCTTCGAGGCTCTTTCACGGACGGGAGAATGAGCGGTTGCGCTCCGGCATCAAGGCCGATTGGGCCATCTTCCTGGATACGAGCCTCCCAAGCTCGGATGCGGCGCCCGAGGCGGGCGCCGCCCTGTCGTCCTGGCGACTATTTCTCGGAGCAGAGCTCCTTGACCGTCTTCTCGGACGATCCCTTGATGTCGGCCGGCGTGAAGCCGTAGCCCTCGAGGATCTTCTTCCACTCGTCGGTCTTTTTGAACTTCACCAGCGCTTCGTTGAACTTGTCGCGCAGATCCTTGGAGTCCTTGTTGAAGTTGAAGCCGCCCCAGCTGCGCGCTTCCTTGCCGTCGATGACCGGGTCGGTGAAATCGGGGGCGAGAGCCACCTTGTCGCTCTTCTTGGCGAGTTCGCTGGCCGTGAGGCCAGTCGCTGCATAGGCGTCCGCGCGGCCGGTCGAGACGGTGGAGATCGCGTCGGCGTTGGAAGCGATGGTGACGATGTTGCCTTCGGGCACCCCGAGCTTCTGCATCATGTTGAGCTGGTCGGCGCCGGCCATGACCGCGACCTTCATGCCGTCCTTCTTGAAGTCCGAATAGGTGTGCAGGCCCTTCGGGTCACCCTTAACCACCAGCAGGCCTTCGCCGTAGGAAGTGTTTGGCTCGGTATAGGAGACCTTCTGGCAGCGCTCCGGGCGGATGGCCATCTCGGAGGCCGTCATGTCGAATCGGTTGGCCTGCAGGCCAGGAATGAGCGAGGAGAAATTGGTCACCACCCACTGGATGTTGGCCGGATCGATGCCAAGTTCCTTGACCACGGCCTTCGCCACGTCCGGCCCGGCGCCCTTGGCGTCGCCGCTCGGGTCCATGTAGCCGTATGGAATCTCGTTGGCCACGGCGATACGGATGTAGCCGCGCTTCTTGACGTCCTTGAGGGTGGTCGCGCCTGCGGCGCCAGCGGTCACCGCCGCAAGCGTGATCGCACCGACCGTGGCAACGGCGATTTTTGCAAGTGAAAAGCTGGATTTCTTTCCCATTTTCTTTCCTTCCAGAGGTCTGCTGATGATGATGCGCCGGCAAAGGGCCCGGCTCTGCGAAAAATGCTGCGCCGAGGCATCGCATGTGCCCGCAGGCGGCAGGGAGCATGAAGTCCGGATGTTCCCCATATCGTTGTTTTTGTTATCCCTCAGGGTCGCGGAGAGTGGCCCCTGAGTCGAGGGAGGATGTCTCTTTTTATGGCCTGACGGGCAGGAGGATCGGCTGCCCCTCCCGGCGAGATTGGATAGAACCACTACCGTTGCCAAGGCATAGTAGCAGGAGCACAATTGGCAGGCAAAATCCGGGCTGTGATGGCGCACCCCGGATCGACCGCTCCTCCACATGTCCGGATATCGCATGGCGATAGCGTTCACAGACATTCTTGCAGCGCGCGGGCGGATCGCCGGCCGCGTGCTGCAAACGCCGATGCGCCGTTCGCCCGCGCTTGAACGACTGGCGGGCGCGCCTGTCTGGCTGAAGTGCGAGCATCACCAGACCACCGGCTCCTTCAAGCTGCGCGGGGCGACCAACGCCGTGCTTTGCCTTTCGGACGAGGAGAGGTCACGCGGCGTCGTGACCTTTTCGACCGGCAACCACGGCCGCGCGCTCTCGCATGCCGCGATCGCGGCCGGAACGCACGCGGTCGTGTGCATGTCGGCGCAGGTGCCACAGAACAAGGTCGAGGCGATCCGTGCCCTCGGCGCCGACATCCGCATCGTCGGCAAGAGCCAGGACGAGGCCGAGCGCGCCGCGTCGGAACTGGAGAGGGCGGAAGGCCTGACGCGGGTTTCGCCGATGGATGACGCCGCCGTCATAGCCGGGCAGGGCACGCTCGGCATGGAAATCCTCGAGGACGCGCCGGTCCTTGATGCCGTGCTCGTGCCTCTTTCGGGCGGTGGCCTGATCGCGGGCGTGGCACTTGCGGTAAAGACGCTCAGTCCGAAGACGTGTGTCATCGGCGTCGGCTCAAAAAGCTGCCCGGCCATGGCGGCGAGCCTTGAGGCCGGCCGGCCCGTCGAGGTGCCGGAGGAACCGTCGCTCGCAGATTCGCTCGGCGGCGGCATCGGGCTCGACAACAGGTACACTTTCGAGATGGCGAAGCGCTATGTCGACGAATGCGTGCTGCTCGGCGAGGACGACATTGCCGCCGGCATGCGCTTCGCCTACGAGGCCGAAGGTGAAATCGTCGAGGGCGCGGCGGCGGTCGGCATCGCGGCGGTCCTGAGCGGCTCGGTGAGGCTAAAGGGCCCGGCGGCCATTGTGCTGACCGGCAGGAACGTCGCTCCCGACCTGCATCGCCGAGTGATCAACGGCGAGACGCCAAAGCTCTGAAGGCCAGACCATGCCCGACGTCACCATCCTGACCGAGAGAGAATTGCGCGAGCTGGTGCCGCTCGACGCCGACGCCATCTCGGTGGTCGAGGAGGCTTTCCGCGCGCTCGCCGGCGGGGCCGTCGTCATGCCGCCGATCCTGAGGCTCGACGTCAGGGAAGCGAATGGCGAGGTCGACGTGAAGACGGCCTATGTTCCCGGGCTCGAGAGCTTCGCCATCAAGATCAGCCCCGGCTTCTTCGACAATCCCAAGCTCGGCCTGCCGTCCGTGAACGGGCTGATGATGCTGCTCTCCGCCCGCACGGGCCTTCTGGAGGCGGCACTGCTGGACAATGGCTACCTTACCGACGTACGCACCGCCGCCGCCGGCGCGGTGGCTGCGAAGCATCTGAGCCGGGAAAACGCCGAGACCGTGGCGATCTTCGGCGCCGGCGTGCAGGCGCGGCTGCAATTGGAGGCGCTGCTTCTGGTTCGCCCCATCCGCCGCGCCCGCATCTGGGCGCGTGACGCGGCGAAGGCGAAGCAAGCGGCGGCCGATATCGAAAAGCGCCTCGGCATCGAGGTAGAGGCGATCGCCGATCCAGAGAAAGCCGCGGCGGGGGCGGATATAATCGTCACGACGACGCCGGCAACTTCTCCGATCATAAAGGCCGACTGGATCTCCCCGGGCCAGCACATCACGGCCATGGGTTCGGACGCCGAGCACAAGAACGAGATCGACCCGCGCCTCGTTGACAAGGCCGACCGCTACATTGCCGACCGTCTGTCGCAGACGCGCATCCTCGGGGAGTTGCACCATGCCATCGCCGCCGGCCTCGTCGCTGCCGATGCGGATTACCCGGAACTCGGCGCCGTCGTCGCCGGTCAGGCATCCGGCCGCGCCGGTGAGGCCGACATCACATTTGCCGACCTGACCGGCACTGGCGTGCAGGATACGGCCATCGCCACTCTCGCCCGCCGCCGCGCCGCCGAGACCGGAGCCGGCCAGATTTTTACTGCCTGATCCCCCTCATCGGAACCAGAAAAGATGACCCTCAGCAACCTTCCCTTCTCGCGCGACGAGTACAAGGCCCGCCTTGCCAAGACACGGAAAGCAATGGACAAGGCCGGCATCGACATTCTCTTCGTCGAGGATCCGTCCAACATGGCCTGGCTGACCGGCTATGACGGTTGGTCGTTCTACGTCCACCAGGGCGTGCTTGTCTTCCCGGACGAGGATCCGATCTGGTGGGGCCGCGGCCAGGACCGCAATGGCGCCATTCGTACCGCATGGATCGAGGAGGATCGCATGAGCCCCTCTGCCGATCCTTACGTTCAGTCGACCGAGCGCCACCCCATGCAGACGCTGGCCGAGATCATCCGCTCCAAGGGTTACGAGACCAAGCGCATCGGCCTGGAACTGGAGAACTACTACTTCTCCGCCAAGGCCTACCTGACGCTTCAGCAGGAACTGCCGAATGCGACGCTGGTCGACGCCACCGCGCTGGTCAATTGGCAGCGCGCGGTGAAGTCGGCCCGGGAAATCGAGTATATGGGCCGCGCCGCCCGCATTGTGGAGGCCATGCACGCGCGCATCCGCGAGGTAGCCGAGCCGGGCTTGCGCAAATGTGATATCGTCGCGGAGATTCTGAATGCCGGCGTGCGGGGCGTCGGTGACTTCGGTGGCGACTACGCCGCGATCGTCCCGTTGACGCCGTCGGGCAAGGATGCCTCGGCGGCGCATCTCACCTGGGACGATCGGCCCATGAAGTCGGGCGAGGGTACCTATTTCGAGATCGCCGGCTGCTACCGCCGCTACCACGCGCCGCTGTCGCGGACCCTGTTCCTCGGCGAGCCGCCGGCCGGCATGCAGAAGGCGCAGGACGCCGTGCTCGAAGGTCTGGACGCCGGTCTCAACGCCGCCCGTCCCGGGAACACCTGCGGCGAGGTCGCCAAGGCCTTCTTCGATGTGCTGCGCAAGCATGGCATCGAGAAGGATTCGCGCACCGGTTATCCGGTCGGCATCTCCTATCCGCCGGACTGGGGTGAGCGCACCATGAGCCTGCGCCAGAACGACAGGTCCGTCATCGAGGAGGACATGACGTTCCATTTCATGCCGGCCATCTGGACCGACGATTGGGGTTTCGAGACCTCAGAGACGATCCGTATCCGCCCCTCCGGGCCGGCGGAATGCCTCGCCGACGTCTCGCGCGAACTGGTGGTGAAGCGATAGCCATGCCGCATGAGCTTCTGCCCGAGGCGAAGGCGATCCTGTCCGACCTGATCGCGTTCCCCACCGTGTCGAGCGATTCGAATCTCGAGCTGATCGCCTACATCAACCGCCGCATCGACGAGATCCACGGCCGTACCCGTCTCACCCTGGACGGCGGCGGCTCGAAGGCGAATCTCTTCATCACGCTCGGCCCCGAGGACATGGACGGCGGCGTCGTGCTCTCAGGCCATACCGACGTGGTACCCGTGGAAGGGCAGGACTGGTCGGCCGATCCGTTCACGGCGGTCGAGCGCGACGGCCGCATCTACGGACGCGGCGCTTGCGACATGAAGGGTTTCATTGCCTGCGCCGTGGCTCTCGCGCCGCGTTTCGCGGCGGCCAACCTGAAGAAGCCGCTGCACATGGCCTTCACCTATGACGAGGAGGTCGGCTGCTTCGGCGCGCAGGTCATGCTGGACGACCTCGCCCAATCCGGTCGCAAGCCGGCGATGTGCATCGTCGGCGAGCCGACCTCGATGCGCATCATCGAGGGTCATAAGGGCTGCTGCGAATACACCACCACCTTTACCGGCTTCGAGGGTCATGCCTCCACGCCGGAGAAAGGTGTCAACGCCATCGAATACGCCTCGCGTTTCATCTGGCGCCTGCTGGAGGTTGGCGAACAAATGCGCGGCCGGGCGCCTGCGAGTTCGCGCTTCGATCCGCCCTGGTCGACCCTGCAGGTCGGCCGCATCGCCGGCGGCATCGCCCGCAACATCATCGCCGGATCCTGCTCGGTCGACTGGGAATTGCGGCCGGTGAACTCGGAGGATTATCGCTTTGCTCGCAAATATATAGAGGAATATCTTCAGAAAGAGCTTCTGCCGCGCATGCGCAATGTGTGGAGCGAGGCCGATATCGTCACCGAGATCATTGGCGAGGTCGCCGGACTCGAGCCGATGGACCACTGCGAGGCGGTGGCGCTGGTGCGCGCGCTCACCGGCGATCGCATGCCGGCGCAATGCGTTTCCTTCGGCACGGAAGCGGGGCTCTTCCAGCAATACGGCGTGTCCACTGTCATCTGTGGCCCCGGCTCCATCGAGCAGGCGCACAAGCCCGACGAGTTCGTCGATATCGAGCAGCTGGATGCCTGCCTGGGGATGATCGAGAAATTGGAGGAAAGGCTAAGGACATAAGGCGACCCTTTAGATCAACCCTTTCGGCGAAGCGGACGGGGAGGGGGGTGGCCAATCCCGCGCCGGTTGATCCGTCCCGTCGACACGCTTGGAAAATCCCGGTAGGAAATTTCCATTCTCGCCTCGGCTGACCGGAAGGACGGCATGAAAAAACCGATCATCATCGCGCCGTCCGTTCTGTCCTCCGATTTCTCCCGTCTGGGCGAGGAAGTGGAGGCCGTCGAACGCGCCGGCGCCGACTGGATCCATCTCGACGTCATGGACGGGCACTTCGTCCCCAACATCACCTTCGGCCCGCCCGTCATCAAGACGATCCGCGACCGCACCAGATTGCCCTTCGATGCGCATCTTATGATCGCGCCGGCCGATCCCTACCTCGAGGCTTTCGCCGAAGCCGGCTGCGACCGCATCACCGTCCATGCCGAAGCCGGCCCGCATCTCGACCGTTCGCTGCAGGCGATACGTCACCTCGGCAGGAAGGCGGGCGTGGCGCTCAACCCGTCGACTCCACCCGACGTCATCGAATACGTCCTCGACCGGCTCGACCTCGTTCTTCTGATGACGGTCAATCCGGGTTTCGGCGGCCAGGCTTTCATCCCGTCCGTGCTCGACAAGATCGCGCGTGTGAAGGCGCTGGTCGGCGACCGTCCGATCGAAATCGAGGTCGATGGCGGCATCGCGCCGGAGACAGCGCCGCTGGTGGCGAAGGCCGGCGCCACAGCGCTCGTCGCGGGGTCCGCCATTTTCACCAGGGGCGGCGAGGCGGCGTACCGGAAAAACATCGCGGCTATCCGCAACGCCGCCGATTCGGCCATCGGGCTGGTGGTGTGAGGACGTCCGGCATCATCCGCGCCTGCTGACGTCTACTGACGGGATGGTGGCAACTGCGCCGTGCGACAAGGGCCCGGCACATGGCAATTCCGCCATTCCTCGGAAGAAAAGTTCAATGAAGCTCGCATCGGTCCGTATCATTGCCGCCGACATCAAGAAGATGGTTGCCTTCTATGAGATGGTGACAGGCGCCCAGGCGGAGTGGCTGGCGCCGGTGTTCGCCGAGATCGTCATGCCCGGCGCCACGCTTGCCATCGGCGCGGCGGAGACGGTCGCGCTATGGAAGGAAGACAGCGCCGAAGCGGGAGCGAACCGCACCGCCTTTCTGGAGTTCCAGGTCGAAGACGTTGACGCCGAATACGAACGCCTTCGGGACAAGGTGCCGCTGGTGCACGAACTCAAGACGATGCCGTGGGGCAACAGAACCTTCCAGTTTCGCGATCCGGAAGGTTCCCCCGTCTCGCTCTATATGCCTGCGACCGAGGCAGCCCGGAAGCGCTTCGGCTCACGGTAGCAAAGGCCTCGAAAGTGGCCAGACCCACGACGTGGTTCGTCACTAAGACCTAGTTGTTCCGGCTGCCATGGCCGGGCATCGGTTTGCCGAAGCCGACGGCATAGCTGACGTAGCCGTGGACGCTGACCTGCATCTTGCCGATGTTGAAGCTCGTGCCGTTGACGTCGCCGTTCTCAGGTTCCGGCTCAGGTGGGTAGGGCGTGTCGCGGCTGACGATCGGCTTCTGCGGCCGCACGCCCGGAAGCGTGTAGCTGCTGCTCTTCGTCTGCTGATCGGCGAGTGCGGCTGGGGTTAGTAGAATCACGGCCGGCAGGAATGCGGCGACCACTCCGATCTTCCATCCCTTCACGACCATCTGATCACCCTGCTGCCAATGCATCCAGGCAAGATAGGCGAAGCGCAGGGCCGAGACAAATCACGCTTCGTCAGGCGAAGACGCTGGCTCCGGTCTCGGCCCGCCC
>JBQCFA010000007.1:0-6116 GCA_051959695.1 Rhizobiaceae bacterium | reverse complement strand
CTTTTGCCCGCCGACCGCATCACGGTGCTGTTCTCCCAGCCGGGCGATGACGGCGAGGCGTCAGACGAGTCGGAACTCCTCTACGCAAGCGCCACCTTCGGCGGGACCACCCGCACCTACTACCGCTACCAGATGAAGGACGGCTCGATCGACTATTTCGATCCCGACGGCCGCAGCGCCAGGCAGTTCCTGTTCAGGAACCCCGTGCCGGGGGCCCGTATCAGCCGCGGCTTCGGCATGGAGCGCCATCCCATCCTCGGCATCATGCGCATGCATACCGGCGTCGACTACGCGATCCCGCGCGGTACCCCCATCCTCGCCGCCGGCAACGGCGTGGTCGAGAAATCAGGCTGGGCTTCAGGGTACGGCAAGGAAACCGAGATCCGCCACGCCAACGGCTACGAGACCGTCTACGCGCACCAGAGCGGCTTCGCCTCCGGTCTCGAACCTGGCGTCCATGTTCGCCAGGGCCAGGTGATCGGCTATGTCGGGTCGACAGGCCTGTCGACCGGCCCGCACGTCCATTTCGAGATCAGGATCAACGGCCGGCCGGTCGATCCGCTGCGCGTGCGCCTGCCCGTCGGCCATTCGCTCAAGGACAAGGAACTGGTCGCCTTCAAGAAGGAACGCGACCGCATCGACGCCCTCCTGAAGGAGGAAGGCAACGGTTCGATGAAGGTGGCCAGCCAGTCGTAAGGCGCCGTCTCGCCTTTGTGGCGCGGATTACCCGATATCCCCGGCGCTCGGGCCTGGAGCATTGCGAGGGTCCGGACGCTCCGCCCCTCCCGGCACCGTCCGCCACGCGATGAAGGCCGACAGGAGTGAGAGCGCGGCGATCGTCCACGCGACGCCGGAGAATGCGGCCTCGCTCGCGGCCACGCGCGCCGCTTCGAGCGCCTGCGGGAGCACGGCTGCCGGCTTCTCTCCGAAGCCGGGCATGCTTGACAACGAGCCGGCGCCATCGAGCACGGCCCGATAGCGCCAGGCCGCGACGGCGCCCATGGCGGCTACGGCAATGAGCCCCGCGACGCGCGAGACCGCGTTGTTGATGCCGGAAGCCGCGCCGGTATCCTTGTCGTCGACCACCGTCATGACGGCCGCCGACAGCGGCGAAACGACAAGAGACATGCCGAGCCCGAAGACGACCATCAAGGGGAAGATGCCGGTCCAGAAGTAGCGGAGGCCGAGGGCCGACAATGCGGCCAATCCGGCGAACGCGGCGGCGACCACGAGGCTGCCGAGCGCGATCGGCAGGCGCGGTCCCGTCCGGTCCGTCAGCTTTCCGACCGGAGAGGAAAGCAACGCGATGAGGCCCGACAGCGGCAGGAAGATGAAGCCGGTTTCGGCCTCGCTGATTCCCCATGCGGCGACCGCGAACATCGGCAGGTAGAACAGGTTCGCCGAAAGCCCGAAATAGAGGAAGAAGGTCGCCAGGTTGGCGCCGGTGAAAGCTCTGTTCCCGAACAGGGAGAGATCGATCATCGGGCGGCTGCATCGCCGTTCCCACAGCGCGAAACCGGCAAGCAGGAGGATGCCGGCGATGACGAACAGCGATGCGAAGGCTGCTCTTTCTCCGTCGCCGTTGCCGAACGCCGTCAGTCCGAAGGCCAGTGCCCCGAGCGCCGCCGTGGCGAGAACGGCGCCGCCACCGTCGAGAGCCCGCCGCCCGGCGGGCGTGTCGGCCGGAACCCTGGCCGCGAGCAGATAGAGCGCCGCCCCGCCAAGCGGGAGATTGACCGCGAAGATGATCCGCCAGGCGCTGTCGCCGAAACTTGAGATAAGCGCCCCACCGATGACCGGCCCGATCGCCGTCGTCAGTGCCGAGGACGCCGCCCATATGCCGATCGCCTTGCCCCTCTCGGCCTTGGGGTAGGCCCTGGCGATGATCGTCAGGCTGCCGGGAACCATGAAGGCGGCTCCCAGTCCCTGGATCATGCGGAAGAGGATGAGGGACGATTGCCCCGGCGCGAGCGCGCACAGCACCGACGAAGCGACGAACAGCGCGATCCCTGATGCGAACACCCGCCGCAGGCCGAACCTGTCGCCCGCGGCGCCGCCGACGAGGATCAGCGCCGACAGGGTGAGCATGTAGCCGTTGGAAATCCATTGCGCGCCGGCCAGCGTCGCGCCGATGTCCGAGCGGATCGCCGGCATCGCGATCGCCACGACGGAACCGTCGATGAAGCCGAGCGCTGAGGCAAGGATCGCGGCGACGAGCACATAACGCCGGTTTTCCGCCGGACAGAAAGTCGGCGACGCGGGCTGACCGTTGCTTGCTGACTCCATCGCTGACGGCTCTCTTTGGCAGCGAAGAGATAGCATGCACCACGGTCACGCGGCCAAAATTGCGACCGATCCTGTTAGGTCGTAGTGACGAATTAACGGTTGGCAGCTTCGACAGCAAACGGCGAAGTCCGGATCTGCCGTCCGCATCAATCGACGAACTGCACCCAGACTCCCGGCTTGACCATCTTGGCGAGTTCCTGCGCGTCCCAGTTCGTCAGCCTGACGCAGCCATGCGAGCTGGTCTTGCCGATCTTGTCGGGATCGGGCGTGCCGTGGATGCCGTAGGTCGGCTTGGACAGCGCGATCCAGACCGAACCGACGGGACCGTTCGGTCCCGGCGGGATGGTGAGCACGTGATCGTTCTTGCCCTGCTTGAAGTTGATCTTCGGATTATAGGTATAGGTCGGGTCGAGCGTGACGCTCTCGACCTTCACCGTTCCCGACGGCGACGGCGTGTCGGTCGAACCGATGGTCGCCGGATAGGACGCGATCAGCTTGCCGTCGCCGTCATAGGCGAAAACCTCGCTGAGCTTCTTGTTGGCGACGATCCGGGCCACTGTTCCCTCGGCCGGCTCGCCCACATTCGTCACCCTGATTATTGTTCCCGGCCGATTGAAGTTGGCGCCGGGATTGAGGCGCCTCAGATAGGCTTCGTCCATGTGGAAGCGTTCGGCCAGCATTTCGGCGACCGAAGCATAGCCCAGGCGGTCGAGCTTCGCCTTGGCGCCATAGTCGGACGGCACGGAGGCGACATAGGGACCGGCGGCATCCTCGTTCGTGATCGTATAGTTCTTGAAGGCCGGTCCGCCGGTCTCGTCCAGCGTCTTCTTGATCGCCTGCGGGTCGGCGGCCCCGAGATCATGGCCCTTGATCTCCTTGTAGGCGTCGAGCGCCTTGCGCACGTTTCCGCCGAACTTGCCGTCGATCACGCCGGGCGAGGCGCCGGCGCGGTCGAGCGCCACCTGAAGCTGCGCGACGGCTTCCGAGGAGATGATCGGTCCGAGGGCCGGCGCCGACTGCACGAAGGGATCGTGCTGCGCCGGCGGTTGCGCCGATGGCGGCTCCAGAGTGCTGAAGCCCGGTGCGGTGTCCGTGTCCGCCTTCGGCGGCTCCTGCGAAGCTATACGCGGCTCCGGCTCTGCCTTGGGCTGCCCGTTGTCCCGGCCGGTGGACGGAATTTTCTCGTATCTGCCGGGCCCCGTCTGGGTGAAGCCCGGCTCCGTCCGCCTGGCCTCGATTGGAGGCGCGGGCCGTCGCGTTACCGGACGTTCGGAGCGCGGGGCACGGCCGGGCGCTTCGTCGTAATAGCCATCGTCGCCGAAATCGTCATCGCCATATCCGTCGTCCCGGGCGTCGGGCGGCATATACTGGTCTTCTTCGCCATAGCGGCGGACGTCGCCTTCGACGATGCCCCTTCCGTAGCCATTGCTGGCGCGCGGGCGATGCCGCGGCGGCACGACGTCGATCACCCGCCCGGTATAGGCGTCCACGATCACCTGGCGGCCGAAATCGTCATAGTAGACCTCCACCTGACGAGCCTGCGCCAGTTGCAGGCCCTTGGCCGGCGCCGTGCCGGCGCCTTCCGCCGGTTCAGCGACGGCGGAGGCCAGTGCCGGGCTGGCGGCGCCCGCCAACAGTAAAATGCCAAGGGCTAGAACGGGTTTTCTGACGTCCATCCGTTAAGAACTCCCAAGCCGATATCCGGTTGCACGGCGAAGCCGCCGCGTGTCCCTGCCGCCTACAATCTGCGAGATGAACCGGGCGTGAAGATGACGACAATGCAGCGGGGCTTGGTCCGGAAAGGGCGGCCGCCGCGCGCATCCGGCGCGCGGAAAATTGCTTGTTGCAGTCCGGTATCACAAAGAATGCGACTGTAGTGCTAGCCGAGGGTGGACCGCCCCTCGCGCAGCGCCTCCGCCGACCGGCGGACGATCTCCGCGATCTGCCGCAGTTGCTTGGCAAGCGGGCTGGTCCTGCGCCAGATGATTCCGATCGTCCGCGACGGAGGGGCCTCATTGAAGCGCGCCACGGTCACCGAAGCCGATCGCGTTTCCACAGGCACGGCCATTTCCGGGATCAGCGTCACCCCGATCCCGGCGCCGACCATCTGCACCAGCGTCGAAAGCGAGCTGCCGTCCAGGAGTTCGCGCGGCCGGGCGGAAGGCATCTTGCAGAAGGAGAGCGCCTGGTCCCGAAAGCAGTGTCCCTCCTCGAGGAGCAGGAGCTTCATCTCGCGCAGCGCCTCGGGTTCGGGCACCGGCTTGCCCTCGTCCGCGCCCGGCCGCACCAGCATGAATTCCTCTGAGAACAGAGCCACCTCCGTCAGCGTCGGCTCCGAAACCGGCAGCGCCACGATCGCCGTGTCGAGCCGGCCTTCCGCCAGCTCCTCGATCAGCCTCTGGGTCAGCGTCTCGCGGACGTGGATATCGAGCCCCGGATGGATGCGCGTGAGATTGGCGACGATCGCCGGCAGCAAATAGGGTCCGATGGTCGGAATGACGCCGATCCTGAGCCGCCCGACAGGCCGCTCCCGCGACGAGCGGGCGAGGTCGCCGAGTTCGTCCACGGAACGCAATATGTCGCGGACGCGCAGGGCGAATTCCTGCCCGAGATCGGTCAGCCCTACCTGTCGCGCCCCGCGTTCGAACAGCCCGGTTCCCAGCGCGTCCTCGAGTTCCCTGATCTGTACCGACATCGCCGGCTGCGAAATCGCACAGGCTTCCGCCGCCCGCCCGAAATGCCGGTGATGCGCCAGCGCCTCGAAATAGCGGAGCTGTTTCAGGGTGATGTTCGCCATAACTTCATCTTATCCAACCGATCAGCAAATCCAACTTAATTTAATGGGAATGCTTTGGTAGAAGGTGGGCATGGAGGAGCCTCGTTAAGGCGTCCGAGCGCGCACTGTTTGGCGCGCTCCGGGCCCACGCGACCCGCCTCTGAACAACAAATCACCACAGCCGGAACTGGAGACAGCCATGGACGCGAAAACCGACGACAACAGCGCGGGCAAATGCCCGTTCACCGGCCATGGTCGGAGGAACCGCGACTGGTGGCCGGAGCAATTGGACGTCCAGGTCCTGCACGCCAAATCCGGCCTGTCGGATCCGATGGGCGAGGCGTTCGACTACGCCAGCGAATTCGACAGCCTCGACCTCGACGCCGTCATCGCCGACCTCAAGGCGCTGATGACCGATTCGCAGGATTGGTGGCCGGCCGATTTCGGCCATTATGGCGGCCTCTTCGTCCGTCTCGCCTGGCACAGCGCCGGCACCTATCGCATCACCGACGGGCGCGGCGGCGCCGGCGGCGGGCAGCAGCGTTTCGCGCCGCTCAATTCCTGGCCGGACAACGTGCTGCTCGACAGGGCGCGCCGGCTGCTGTGGCCGATCAAGCAGAAATACGGCCGCAAGATATCCTGGGCCGACCTCTACGTCCTCGTCGGCAACGCCGCTCTCGAATCGATGGGCTTCAAGACGTTCGGTTTCGCCGGCGGCCGCGCCGATGTCTGGGAGCCGGAAGAACTTTACTGGGGTCCCGAAGGCACCTGGCTGGGCGACGAGCGCTATAGCGGCGAGCGCCAGCTTGCCGAACCGCTCGGCGCGGTGCAGATGGGCCTCATCTATGTCAATCCGGAAGGGCCGAACGGCAAGCCGGACCCGCTCGCGGCGGCCAAGGATATCCGCGAGACCTTCTTCCGCATGGCAATGAACGACGAGGAGACCGTGGCGCTGATCGCCGGCGGCCACACTTTCGGCAAGACGCATGGCGCCGGCGATCCGTCTTTCGTCGGCCCGGCCCCCGAAGCCGGCCCGATCGAGGATCAGGGCCTC
>JBQCFA010000006.1:0-15097 GCA_051959695.1 Rhizobiaceae bacterium | reverse complement strand
CTGAAGGCCTATGCCGATCAGGGTTGCGGCAGCGATGCTCTCGAAGCCGTCATGGATCGCGGTCAGGAGGATGACAAAGGGCCGCCCGCCCTCATCGAGCCTGTCGGTGATCCGTACCAGGAGTTCCTGCACCGACAGCAGGAAGGTTGTATTCTCGAGCCGTGATATCTCCTGGCGGATGGCTCGGACGCTGCTGCTGCGCGAATCCGTTCCGGCGGGCGGCAGGCTGTAGGTGCCGAGATTGACAAGAGCGGGAGCGGCCGCATTGTCGGGCGTTGCGGAGGCCGCCGCTTCGCCGACCGGCGAGGGCGCGTATGGCAAGGCCTCAGGCTGCCGACGTGGGCTTATCGCCGGCCGAGCGGGCAGGAGGCGAACAGGCAATTTGCGATCGCCGAGTGCGAGCGCCAGAGCGCAACCGGCGAAGAGCCCGAGGACAAGGCTCGTGGGCAGCAAGAGCATCGGTTTCGGCCAACTCGGCCGCGAGGGCGGAATGGGATCGGAGATGACGCGCACCTGCGATATCTGCAGGCCCTGAAGATGCTCCGTTTCCTGCGAGCGCTTGAGGAAGTCATCGAGAACGGCGCGTGCCGCATCGGCCCTGCGCTGCAGCTGGCGAAGCTGTACTTCCGAGAGGTCCGACTGGTTGGACATCCGGCGCATATCAGCCAGCTTGTCCTGCAGCTTCTTCACGTTCTCGGCGGCGATGTCGCGGCTCGCCTTGAGCTCGCGCGTAATGCGCTGGGCCTCCAAGGCCATCAGGCCGCGTATCCTGCCGAGCTCGGCCTGCATGCGAACGATCGTCGGATGCTTCGGCCCGTAGGTGCTCTCGGCGTTGGCGAGCGCTGCGGCGCGCTGGTTGTAGTCCTGGCGCAGCTTGTCGGTCGTGTTGGAGTTGACGATTTCGGCCAGCTTGTTGAGGCCGTCCGGCCCAGTGCCCGCCGCGACCGCCTGGTCGTACTTGCTCTCGGCCTGATCGGCCTGGTCCTGGGCGGCAACGAGCTGTGTCGTCAGCTGGTCGGTCTGTGACTGCAGCGTTCCGCCCGAACTCGCATCGAAGATCCTGTGCTTGTACTTGAAATCCTGCACGGCGCGCTCGGCGTCGCCGACCGCGGCCTGAAGGCCTGTTATTCTGCCGGTGAGGAGATCGTTGACCTTGGTGTTGGCGGCTTCGTTCTGCCCTTCCAGGCTGGCGCGATAGGCGCCGACGATCGCTTGGGCGATGCGCGCCGCCTTCTCCGGGTCATGTAGTTGAACGCTGACGTCGATGACATAGGTCAGCCCCTCGCGCTCGACAGAAACGTGCTTGCGGAAGCCCTCGAAGACGGCGTCGTCGCTATGGCTGCCGCCGCCCCACAAGGCGCCGGTGATCGACGACAACAGACCGCCGCCGGCGAACTCGGGATCCTCGCCGAGATTTTCGTCGTCGAAGACCTTGCGCAACAGGTCCGTCGAATCGATCACCGAGACCTGGCTGGCGATCGCGGCGCTGTCGGCGCCGATCCCGGGGAGCACGCTGTTCAGATTGGTGGCGCGGGAATCGCGCGGATCGACCAGAATGGAGGAGGTCGCCGTATAGGTTGGTTTCGTCACGGCCACGTACAGCAACGCCAGAAGAAAGACCGTGCCGGCCGTGCCGAGGATCAGCACGCGGCGATCCCAGAGCGTCTTCAGGACGGCCCCTATGTCGAACAGAGGCGGAAGCCCCCGGTCGTCCGCAAAGACCTCGCTCATCGAACTTTCCTACTCGAGCACACGCGTACGTTTTAGGTCATACTCTAACGGCCAAGCATCGCCGATCAACGTTAGCCGTCCGTTAAGGTTACTGCGAAAAGCGTCCTGCCGGCGTCGCGCTCGGAGTTCGAACCGGTACCCCGGTCCGGCACAGCCTCCCGCGATGGTTGAAAGAGGCAGGCGAAAGCGGCGGTAACCATGGTCAGCGTTCGTTGTGGCCGCTAGGGGCGGTTTGGACTATCTGTCCGGCATGCCTTCCGTGCGGGGTGGCAAGGAAGCGGCCCTTCGCATCCGCCACGGATTTCGACCAACCTGGCTTGCACTCGATGAACGACCACGAGAATCGCGTTCGGCACCGGCGTGGAACCGAGACGGTCGCGCGCATGTCGATCGCCGGCCTGGCGCGAAGCGGCGCGGTCGCGGGGGCGATCAAGCTCGCCAGCGCCGGTCTCTCCTTCCTCATGTTTGTGGTCGTGGCGCTGGTCACGGACGAGCGCCAGTTCGGCCTCTATAGCGCCACATATGCGGGCGCCAGCCTGGTCTCCTTCTTCGCCAGCGTCGGCCAGCAGAGCACCGTGCTGCGCTTCTGGCCGCAATATGCCGAGGGCAACGACCTGCGTTCGGCGCATGGGCTGATGGGATATGCGATCGCTGTCGCCCTTGCCGGCGTGGCCGTTACAAGCCTGCTGGTCGTCGCACTCGGCTTCGTTCCCTATGTCGGCGCGCGGACGCCGGAGTGGACCCCTCTTTGCCTGTCCGCCGCCGTCCTCTCCTTCGCGCTCGGCTGGTCGGAATTCGCCTCGGGGGCATTTCGGGCCAAGGGCGCCCTGGTCTCGGGACTCCTGCCGCGCGACGTCATCTGGCGCGCCGGCGTGATCGCGCTGGTGCTCGGCCTGCATTTCCTGAGTATCAGCGTCAGCGCCGTCGCCGCCACGCTGATCACTGCGGGCGTGCTTCTGGCCGCGGTGCTGCCGCAGACGATCGTGCTCTTCACGCAGACGCTGAAGGCCGAACGCGGACCGCTGTCGACGGAACAGAAGGACGAGTTCAAGACCGTCACGCTCGGCCTTTGGGGAGCCACGTCGCTGCCGCCGGCGTTGGGCCAGGTGAGCACCCTTCTGGTTGCCGGCATCCTCGGACCGGAGATCGCCGGCGGCGTCTTCGTCGCCGACCGCACTACGCGATTGGTGGTGCTGGCGCTCACCGGCATCAACCAGGCGCTGGCGCCGGAGATATCCGGAGCCTTCTATTCCGGGGACAAGCGGCACGTGCAGCGGACGACGAGCTTCACGGCGCTCGGCGCCTGCGTCGTCGCGCTTGCGATCCTGGCGATATTCTGGGCGTTCGGCCCCTTCATCCTTCGCATCTTCGAGCCGGCCTACGCGACACCGACCATGCATGCCGTCCTCATGATCTTCGGCGTCGGGGCGACCGTGGCGGCGGCCTGCGGGCCGATGGAGCTTTTGCTCCAGCTCACCGGGCTGCAGCATTCGCTGCTCAAGCTGCTTCTCGTAGTCAACATCGTCGGCCTAGCGCTCAACGCGCTTGTTACATGGCTGTTCGGGCCGATCGGCGCGGCACTCGGAACAGCCTTGACAGTGATCACCTGGAACGTCATCGGCGTGATGATCGCCAAGCGCTCGATCGGCATCGATCCGTCGATTCTGGGCCTGCTGCCAGAGCGGCGGCGTGAACGCGCCGGCTTCGTGGCGCGCGGCGCCTCATGAAGATCGTCCAGGTCCAGACGCAAGCGGAAGCCGCCGGCGCGCAACGCGTCTCCGACATGGTCGGAGAGGGCCTGCGCGAGCGCGGCCACGACGTGCGTACGGTCTTCATGTATCGCAAGACCACGGCCTATGACGACGATCCCTTTGCCGATTTCGTGCTGAGGGAACGACCGCGCGGCATCCTCGGGCAGGTCCGCGCCTCGGCGGGGCTGATCGCCTATCTGCGCAGCGCCCGGCCGGACGCGGTGATTTCCTACCAGCATTACGGCAACATCTTCGGCACGATCGGCGGCCGGCTGGCCGGGGCGCGGCACATCATCGCCAACCAGAGCGGGGCGCCGCAGAGGAACGGCGTGATGGGACTGGTGACGCGGATCGACAAGCTGATGGGAACGCTCGGCCTCTACCAGGCGAGCGTCGTCAACTCGGCCTGGACCGAGGCCCAGTTCGCCGACTACCCGGCGATCTACAGGCAACGCATCCGGCGTATCGACCATGGCGTCGCGTCGCCTTCACGACACTACGACAAGGCGGCGGCGCGGGCGGCTTTCGGGTTGCCGCGCGACGCCTGGCTGGCGCTTTCCTCGGGACGTTTGTCGCCCGACAAGAACCAGGTGGCACTGGTCGGCGCGCTAAAGGAGTTGCCGGACCTGCATGTTGCGCTTGCCGGTGTCGGTCCGGAGCGGGAGCCGCTCGGGACCCTTGCCGAGAGACGCGGCGTCGCGGAGAGGCTGCATTTCGTCGGCGAGGTCGCGCCCTCCCGAATATTCGAGTTTCTGGCGACCGGTGACGCCTATGTGTTCCCTTCTATCAACGAGACCTTCGGGCTCGCCGTCGCCGAAGCCGCGATCGCCGGGCTCCCGGTCGTGGCGAACGGGCTGCCGGTGCTGCGCGAGGTGCTCTCCACCGAGGCAGGCGAGCCGGCGGCGCTCTTCGCCGAAAACGCGGATACGGCAGAGATTGCACGGGCGCTGAACGAGCTCATGCACAAGCCCGACCTCGCGCGCCGGTTGGCCGATCTCGGTCGAGGGCTGGCCGGACGCTATTCGCCGTCGGCCATGTGCGGTGGCTACGAGCGACTGCTGGTCGGCGCCTGAGCCGGACCGGTTTTACTTCTTCCGGACGGTGGCGATCCCATCGATCGTTTCCAGGCGGCCGGCGCGGTTCAGCGTGTGGATCCGCGGATAGGGCCAATCCCCTCCGGCCCCGATCGGCACCGGGTCAGACAGACGAACATCGTTTTCGTCGAGTTGCAGCAGTTCGGAAAGCCCAAGCCCGCCGCCATACCCGCCTGTCCCGTCCTGCATCGGCAGAAGGATGCGGCCGCCGGTGCGGATGAAGGCGCCGCCGGGGCGCGCCCGGCTGCGGTCGATCAGGACCGGGTTGCGCCGGTGCGGCATCCACGGTCCCTTCAGCGCGGGCGCGTGGAAGACCGCTAAAGTGTCGGACGTGCTGCCAGAGCCGTCGCGATCGGTTGCAAAGAGCCAGAGCCTGCCGCCATGTTCGAGGAGGGTGGCGTCGGAAACCTCCATCCCGTCGACAAGGACCTCATCCGCCGCCCAGCGGTCCGGGAAGCGCGTCGCGCGGTAGAGAGTGAGCCGGCCGCTCGCGCTCGCTTCGGGCAGCATCCAGATTTCGCCGTCGCGCTCGAAGATCTGCGGATAGGAGAGGTGGAACGGCTCTTCGAGCACCGGCCGAGGGGTGGGCGCTACTCCGGTCTCCGACAGTTCGACGACAGAGATCAGCGCCTTGCCGGTCGCATGCGGATAATCCTCGACGAAGATAAAGTGGCGGCCCTGCCATTCGACGGGAAAGGGATCGGCGTAGAAATGGCTGCCATCGTCCGGCACCTGCCGCCATCCGGCACCCAGGTCGCCGGTTTCCGCCACGCCAGGTCCGTCCGTGAAGCGATAGCCGACGCGCCAGTGCGCCTGTCGATAGCGGACACGCCGCAGCGCTTCCCTGCCGAGCCGGGGCAAGGCGGAAAAGATGTAGGAATTGAGAAAGCCGGGTCGGCTGCTCCTCAGAGCCGCATCGCTTTCCTCTCCCGACAAGGGGAAGGGAGACGCCGTCGCTCCACCCGCCATGCTCCCCGCGGTCGCGACCGCGAGCGTGACCGCGCGGGCAAGAACATCCTCCGCGCCGAGCACGGCGGATTCGCGCTTGTCGATCATCGGCGCGGCGCGGGCGACGATTTTCCCGTCCAGGACCGCTTCGATGTCAGGCAGGCGGCCGACCGCCGTCGCGGCGAGGATCGCGCTGTCGGAGAGGGAGCCGTCGAAGAGCAGTCGCAGGGTCGGCGTACCATCCCGTGGTATGGCGCCGGTGAGATCCAGGCGAAGCGGGGCGGGTCCGTTCGCCGGCGCCTCCTCGATGCTGACGGGGCTTGTCAGCCCGGGGCCGGTGCGTCGGAACAGCCGTCTTTCGAATTCCACCGCCATCCGCGCCGCCAGCGGCCATTTCGCGTCCGGTCCACGCAGGACGGCAGTATCATGGCCGGCGGCCCGAAGCCTCTCGACCACCATCTTCTGCCAGAGCCGGGCTCCAGTCTCGGGGACAACGATCTCTATCGTGGGCAATGGCCGATCCCGGGGTGAATTTGTCCATGGGTGTGCCTTGGCGGCGGTGTCGCCGCGCCGGGCATACCGCTACGTTACCCCGAACCCGTAAACCAATTCGCCAACATTCATTTGACTCCGTGAGGCCCTTGTCGGAGACCATCGACGCACAGCATCCTTCTCCGAGTCCGGTTTCGCCGCTTCATGTTCGAAGTTTCGATCGAGAATTCCTTCGACTTCCGCTCGGCGGCATATGTCGACCTCTTCGAGCGGTCGGCGGCTACGCCTTTCCAGGGGCCGGTCTGGCTTGACCGGCTTTACAACAAGCTTCTGCCGCACAACGCGGCCAGACCGCTGATCCTCGTCGTGCGCCGCAGCGCCGACAAAAGCCTTGCCATGGTGCTGCCACTGGTCAGCCGGCGCTATTCGGGACTGAGGGTGGTCGAGTTCGCGGACTTGCGCGTTTCCGACTACGTCTCGCCTGTGACAGATGCGGCTACATTCGCCGCCATCCTGGCGGACGGGCGATGTGTCGCGAACATACGCTCTCACGTGCAACCCTACGATCTGCTGCGGATCGGCAAGCTCGCTGAAAACACGCTCGCGATCGAGCGCCTCTTCGACATCCGCCGGCGCGACACAATGGGCATGAGCGCCTACGAGGCGCCGCTCGGCGAAAGCTACGAGCTATGGCGCGAAGAAAGGCTGCCGCGATCCTACCGCAAGGAACTCGACAAGAAGTCGCGACAGCTTCACCGCCGCGGAGTGGTCCGCTTCGAATGCTGCGAGAACGCGGAGCGGACAAGGGAAACCCTGGAGGCACTTCGGTTCTATCGCGGCCTGCGCTTCGGCAATCATGAAGACGGTACCGGCGATCTCCTTCAGGTACCGGCCTACTTCGATTTCTATCTCGACGTGGCAACGGAGGGGCAGGGTCGATATGCGCGCACCTACGGGGTCACGGTAGACGGGCGAACCGTCGCGGGCGCGCTCGGCCTTTCCAGCCGACGCGGATCCTTCATGGTCATCCTGAGCGGCTTCGATCATGACAGTTTCAAGAACCAGTCGCTCGGCAGCCTGCTGTTCGAACAGATCGCCCGCGACTGTATAGAGAGGGGCGAACGCTTCCTCGACTTCACCATCGGCGACGAGCCGTACAAGCTGACCTTCGGAGCGAAGCCCTCGCCGATGTGGCAGGTTTCCCGCGCCGGTAGCCCGCTCGGCTATGCCGCGCGCCTGCTGGTCGAGCGAATGCCCGCGGCCAGGTCGCTGGCGCGGCGGCTCTTTCATGGCTCACGGGACCTGAGGACGATAGAAGCGCGCCCGGTCGCGGCGGCTGCATCGACGTCGAAGGAGCCGGCGGCGTCCTAGTTGACCTATGGCGGCGCATGCATTGCCGCATCGGGCATCCGGGAAGAAGAAAGAGCTACGCGGCGCCGCTGCGCAAATGCCGTAGTGTGGCGCTTACCGCCGGAGCGTTGCGGTCGATACTATCGACGAGGCGGCGTCGCGAAAGAAGCATCAGCCGGTGGGCTTTCCAGCGCAGGTCCGTGGCGACGGTAAGGCTGCGACGGTACTCCGCCATGCTGAGGGCGCGCCGATCGACATTCCGCTTTTCGTCGTCATCGTAGAAGGCCGCGATCTTCGACGCCGGCATGCCGGACGTCTTCAGCCATTGCGGGACATGTACCGTGCAGAGCCTCTCCACGTCGGTAAGGAGGCGGCTGACGCCGGTGCCGGCGGCCGGGCAGGACGTCTGGTAGGCATCGCCGATGACGACCACACCGGCCTGGCGGCAATTGTCTGCGACTGCGATATCCATCAGCCAGTTCTGCACCCGGCCGATGATCTCGAAGTCGCCAAGCACTGCGGGGAGGCCGGGGAGCGTCGCCAGCAAGGTCTCTTTCGGCTTCTCGCGGAACGCCTTGACCCAGGGGTCGCGATGGTCGCGGAAGGTGAAGAGGTTAGCCCGGGTGCCGCCGGCGATCGGAAACAGGCTGAGATAGTCGATGCCGTCGGACACCTTCTCGCCGTAATAAGTGAGTGCCGGATAACGGAAGCCGGCGCCTTCGGCCGCCTTTACGGTAAAGCCGAAGGTTAGGGACTGGCGCTGGTGGATGAAGCGGCGTTCTATGCCCAGCGCCCGGCGCAGCAGATCGCCCATGCCAGTGGCTAGTACGATCAGGCGCGCGCTGACCGTGCCCTGGTCGAGAATGGAAACAGTCTGGCGATCGACGCTCGTCTTGAGGTCGTCGACTCGCCCGACGACGAAACGCACGGAGCCCGGAAGCTGGGCACGCATGACAGCGACGAGGTCCTCGTAGAGGAAGCCGTAGTGCCGGGAGCGGGTGCGGTCGAGGATGCGGCCCCGGCGTGCGTTGATGATCTCGTCGAAGCGCATGGCGCTGGTCTCGAGCGCATCCAGCAGACCAAGCCGACGCAAGATCGCGACCTGCTCGCCGCCGATCTTCTCAACACGGAAATCGGCGGGATAGACGGCGTGCCGGTCGATCAACGTGACATCGTAGCCGGCGCGCGCCAGCGTTACCGCCGCGAGCGTGCCCGACAGGCCGCCGCCAACGATCGCGATCTCCGTTACGATCTCGAAGCGCGGAGCGTTCGTCCCGTTGTCTATCACGTCACTCATTCCGAATGCCTTAGGAGCACGTAGATGGCGAGGGGATTGGTTGTCAGGTAGCGCCAGAAGAGTCGGCGCGGCTCCAAGGCCATGCGCCATAGCCACTCGAAGCCCGCGCGCTGCATCCCTAGCGGCGCGCGCGCGTTCTTGCCGGAAATATGGTTGAAGAGACCGCCCGAAGTCTTGATGAGGCCGACATTGGGCAGACGGTGCCCATGGTCGAGCACGAATTTCTGCTCGACCGGCACGCCAAGGCCGAGCCAGAGAATATCGGGCGCCAGCGCGTCGATCTCCTTGAGCTTGGCGAGCAGCGCCTCGCCTTCCAGGAAACCATGGCAGTGCCCGACGATTCTCAGATCGGGATAGGTCCTGCGCAGCGCGGCGACGGCGCGCTCGTTTTCCTCGGCTTCCGAGCCGAGGAGATAGAAGCTGGCGCCTGTCTTGCTGGCGAGGCGGGCCACATCGTGGACGAGATCGGTCGTGGCGACGCGCTCCGGCAGCGGCATCCGGCAGAGAAAACGCGAGGCCAATACCAACGGCTGGCCGTCGGCGAGAATCTGGTCCGCGGCAAGGAAGAGCCTGGCGAGTTCCGGGTCACGGCTGGCGCGTGCGATCGCCTCGCCGTTGACGGAGGTGAAATAGAGCGGCCTGCTTCCTCGTTTGCGCGATATGGCCGCGTTGACCATGAATTCGGCGGCGGCGGCGCGGTCGAGCACGCTTATCGGCATACCACCGACGCAGACGGTCGGGACATCCCTCTGCGCGTTCCCGAATGAGCGATCCATCAGCATTTTGGTTCGATCGTGCCTCGTCGTCGCCGCTCGGGAGCGCGGCAATAAAAGATTCGTCACGGCGCCGCCGGGCGCCGCATCGCGGGAAGAGCCCGAGGCCCGCCAAAGGGTCGCTGTAACGATTGGAGCCGGTGTGCTCCACCCCGCATCTGCCAAGCATATCTAGCGGCTTTGACGCAGCGCGGCATCGATATTCTTAAACGTTAGTTAACTCACAATTATTTATTCAAATTTTCCCTAACAGCTATGGCGCCGCTCCTCAACAGACCAGGAAATATTTCCTTTTCCGGCTCGGATCGCGGTCTCGGCTCGCCCTAGCCGCGCCGCCTACCGGCCGGCCTCGGTGAGCAATTTCTCGTCCTCGTCTGTGAGCGTAAGCCGTGCGCCGCGGACGAGGCTCTGCAGTTGCCGGACGGAGGTGGCCGAGGCGATCGGCGCGGCGATGCCGGGCTGGGCGTTGATCCAGGCGAGCGCGATCTCGGCGTGAGCCGCACCGGTGCGCGCCGCGACCTCGTCCATTGCGGCGAGGATGCGTTTGCCCCTGGCGTCGAGGTATTTGGCGACGCCCTTGCCGCGTGCGCTCTTGCCGAAATCGCTTTCCGAGCGGTACTTGCCCGTGAGGAAGCCGGCGGCAAGCGAATAGTACGGGATGCAGCTCAGTCCTTCCTTCACCACGAGATCTTGAACCGCGCCTTCGTACTTTTCGCGCGTATAGAGGTTGAATTCGTTCTGCAGCGTCTGATAACGCGGCAGGCCCTTCTCGTCCGAGACCTTGAGCGCTGCTGCCAGCAGCTTCGCGTCGTAGTTCGAGGCGCCGATATGGCGGACCTTTCCGGCTCTGATGAGCTTGTCATAGGCCGACAAAGTCTCCTCGTGCTCCACGGTCGGATCTGGCCAGTGGCTCTGGTAGAGGTCGATATAGTCGGTCTGCAGCCGCTTCAGCGAGTTCTCGACTTCCTCGAGGATCCATTTCGCCGACAGGTCCTTCCTGCCCTGGCCCATGTCGGAGCCGACCTTGGTGAAGACATGCACTTTGGCCCGGTTGCCGCGCGCCTTCATCCATCGGCCGATGATCTTCTCGCTGTCGCTGTCGTTGCCCGGCACCCAGCGGGAATAGGCGTCGGCGGTGTCGATCGCCGTGAAGCCTTCCGCGACAAAGGCATCGAGCACCTCGAAAGAGGTTCTCTCGTCGGCCGTCCAGCCGACGACGTTGGTTCCGAGTACAAGTGGCGCGATCTCGATATCGGTGCGTCCGAGGCGGCGATTGGGCATGTTCTGTCTCCTTGGTCCTGCGGTCACCGACGAAGGTAGGGGAAGGCTTCGGCGAATAAACCGCGTTCGGAAAAAACAATCGGTCCGGAAGCCGCCGCGCTCAGGATGGGACCTAGGGGCGCACGTATTTGTTGGGCAGCAAGTTCGAAACCGGCACGACCGTGGCACCGCTTCCGTCCGGTACGATGACACGGGCGCCGGGCGCATAGTCGCTGATCATCTCGCGGCACATGCCGCAAGGCGATACGACGCGGGCCTGCGGATCGTCGGCCGAAGCCTGGCGTACGGCCACAACGGTCTCGATCTCCTCGCCCTCGCCTTCGACGGAAGCGGTGCCGATGGCTACCGCCTCGGCGCAGACGGAGATGCGCGTGACATAGCATTCGACGTTGAGGCCGACATGGATGCGGCCGGAGCGCGTGCGCACGGCGCTACCGACCGCGTGGCGGCCTGTCTTGAAGCGCGCCTTCAACACGGCGCGGGCGGCTTCGATCAGTTCTTCGTCGGAATCGTTCAGCATGGCGGCGGCACTATGCTTCAGCCGATGCCGGGTGGGAAGAGGCACGAAAGGGTGATCGGCAAGGCTGATCGGGCCGTGCTATCGTCAGGTCGTATCGCTACCACTCGGGGAGGGTTTTATGGAAACGGCCGTCGCTTCGACCGAATTGCATGTCATCGCCTGGAGCGTGATCCTGCTCCTGGTCCATGTCGTGATCCAGACGCTGTCGCTGACCAGGGATGGCGGGCTCGGCTACGCGCTGAGCAATCGCGACGGGGATGTGGCCATCTCAGCCGTCACCGATCGGCTGACACGCGGCTTGCGCAACTATGTCGAGACCTATGGGGCCTTCGTCGCCCTGGCGCTGGCGCTTGCGGTTACCGGCAAGACCGGGGGGCTCGGCGCCACCGGTGCACTGATCTGGTTCTGGGCGCGCGTCGTCTACGTGCCTGTCTTCGCCGCAGGCATTCCCGGCCTGCGCACCGGCGTGTGGACGATCTCCATCATCGGGTTGATCCTGATGCTGAGCCGGCTCATGGGCTAGCGTCGTCAGCGCGGCCGCAGGTTCCGGGCAAGCGCTATCCGGAATGACCCGTGGACGACGGGTCATCGGGGCCGACGGCCGACGCCATGCCGGTCCCCATCCCCATTCCACCTCCCATGCCGGCCCGTCCGCCACTAGAGCCGCCGCGCTCGGGCTTGCCTGTGCCGCGCGGGCGGGAAGACCGGGCGGGGCCCTGCATGGGGATCGCGAGATCGGCCGGTATCGGCGTAAGGTCGAGCGCCGAACGGATGAAGTCCCGCAGCGAGACGACAAGTTCGTGCACATGCACCGGCCGCCCGGCGATCAGCTCACGGACGGCTCGTTCGGCAAGCCGGACCTGCTGCTCGGTGTCCAGAAGGACGATGTCGGACAGCGCCGCCTCGACGGCATCGCGGATGCGGCGTCGTCTGTCCGAGCCACTTATGCCCGGGCCGCTGAGTTCCAGCACGGGGCACCCATCCAGTTCAGCGTTAGCCTATGCCATTACGGACCGTGCTCCCTCCGCGCCGCGCCGCCTCACCCTGGTCGCAGCCGCCGCCAGCGCGAAGGAGGCCAGCACGCACCAGCCCGCCATCCAGAGCATCTGCGTCGGCAGCGAGACCCCCATATCCATGAGGGCGCCGGTGATGCCCGGCCCAAGCGCCGACGACAGCACCATGGCGGAAACGGTGATGGCGCGGATACCGCCAAGGTTGGCGAGCCCATAGACTTCCGGCCACAATGCGCCGAGCAGGGTCGAGGTGAAGCCGTTGCTGACACCCATCAGCAACATGAAGGCATAGAGCCCCCACTCTGAATTCACGGTCCCCAGCAGCGCGGAAGCGATCGCCATGGGCAGAAGGAAATAGGGCATGAGGCCGAGCGACCCGAAGCGGTCGATCAGATAGCCGCAGACAAGGCCGAAGACGATGGTGGCAACCGACATGACGGTGAAGGAGGTGGCGAAGGCCAGCGGGTCGTAGTGACGCAACTCGATGAGATAGCCCTGGTGGAAAAAGATGGCGGTGCCGACGAAGGCAGGAACCAGGGTTCCGGCCAAAAGCAGATAGAGGATCGGATCGCGGATCACCTCGGCACGGGTCCAGTCGCGCGCCGTGCGCTGATCGCGCGATGTGGTCTCGTGTGATCGCGGCACCCGCTCCACGCTCATGAGGCCGAGTATCAGCGGCAAGCCGGCTAGCATGAGCGCGGCGGCGGAAGCGTACCAAGCCGTGCGCCAGTCACCGCTGGCTTGTTCTATCAGGACCACGATCGCCGGGAGGATCGCCGAGCCAGCCTGCTGGCCCGGCGCGATCAAAGCCATGGCGCGTCCGCGATTGGCGACGAACCAGCGACCGGTCTCGGTGAAGGCGATTTCCGTCATCATGCCCTGGCCGAAGAGGCGCAACAGATAGAGGGCAAGCGTCAGCACGACGAGGTTCGGCGCGACCGCGATCAGCAGGCAGGCGGCGGCCAGCGCCGGTATCGTGAAGCGCGCGACCTTCCAGCCGGGCATCAGATCCAACGTGCGCCCGAGCCACGGGAGCGTCATGGCGCTGGCGAGCGTCGCCAGCATGTAGATACCGCCGAAGCCGCCGGCCGAAAGATGGAAGGTTTGGCGAATGCCACTACCGAACAGGCCAATGAAGAAAGTCTGGCCGAAGGACGAGAACATGGTGAGCAGGAAGCCGCCGGCGAGCCAGCGGGCGTTGTCCTGGAGAAAGCGGGCGTTGTCGCGTGCGAAATTGAGCATCAATGCAACCCGAACTCTTCCGCGCGCCGGAACCGATGTCGACGCGGCAAAGACCTGAACCTGTCATGGAACGCCAAAGACGATGGTTCAATTCATCCGCCAGGCCAATAGCCCATGCGAGGCCAGCCATTCAGCCAGCGGCGTCGAGCGCCGCACCAATTGCTTTGTTGCATCTTTTTGCATTGCAGGGTTGCCATGGCGCCCGGCGTCGGCGATGGAAGGTCGCTGCGCGTGAACCTATCTGAAGGGAGCCGGCGTCCTGCCGGCGGGGTTGTTTCTCATGAGCTACGACGTCGTCATCATCGGAACTGGACCGGCCGGCTATGTCTGCGCCATAAAGTGCGCGCAGCTCGGTCTGAAGACGGCGGTGGTCGAGAAGGAAAAGACCTTCGGTGGCACCTGCCTCAACATCGGGTGCATCCCTTCCAAGGCGCTACTCCATGCGTCGGAGATGTTCGCGGAGGCGGAGCACGCGCTGCCGACGCTGGGCGTCACCGTTGGCAAGCCCAAGCTCGACCTGAGGGCGATGATGGCGCACAAGGACGCGACCGTGGAGGCCAACGTCAAGGGGGTCGAGTTCCTGTTCAAGAAGAACAAGATCGACGCCTTCCGCGGCACCGGCCGCATCGTCTCGGCCGGCAAGGTGGTGGTGACGGGCAAAGACGGCAGGGAGACGGAGGTCGAGGCGAAGTCAATCGTTATCGCCACCGGCTCGGACGTCGCCGGCATTCCCGGCGTCGAGGTGAAGTTCGACGAGAAGGTGATCGTCTCCTCCACCGGGGCGATCAGCCTCGCCAAGGTGCCGGCGACCATGGTCGTGGTTGGTGGCGGCGTCATCGGGCTGGAGCTCGGCTCCGTATGGGCGCGGCTCGGCGCCAAGGTCACGGTGGTGGAGTTCCTCGATACGATCCTCGGCGGCATGGACGGCGAGGTCTCTCGCCAGTTCCAGCGCATGCTCGCCAAGCAGGGTCTCGAGTTCAGGCTGGGCGCCAAGGTCACGGCGGTGAACAAGGAGAAGAGGGGCGCCAGCGTCACTTTCGAGCCCGTAAAGGGAGGCAACGCGGAAACGATCGAAGCCGATGTCGTGCTGGTCGCAACGGGCCGGCGGGCCTATTCCGACAGGCTCGGACTGGAGGAGGCCGGCGTGGCGCTCGACCAGCGCGGGCGGGTCGCGGTGGACAAGCACTACCGTACCAATGTGCCGGGCATATATGCCATCGGCGACGTGATCGCGGGACCGATGCTGGCGCATAAGGGAGAGGACGAGGGCGTCGCCGTCGCCGAGATACTTGCCGGGCAGGCGGGCCATGTGAACTACGACGTCATTCCGAGCGTCGTCTATACGAGCCCGGAAGTCGCCTCGGTGGGCAGGACCGAGGAAGAACTGAAGAAGGCGGGCGTCGACTACAAGGTCGGCAAGTTCCCGTTCACGGCGAACGGCCGCGCGCGCGCCATGCTGCATACGGACGGTTTCGTGAAAATCCTCGCCGACAAGAAGACCGATCGGGTGCTTGGTGTTCACATCGTCGGCTTCGGCGCCGGCGAGATGATCCACGAGGCGGCGGTATTGATGGAATTCGGCGGGTCGTCGGAGGATCTGGCGCG
>JBQCFA010000005.1:0-5598 GCA_051959695.1 Rhizobiaceae bacterium | reverse complement strand
GAAAGGCTTGTTGGAGTCGGTGCCGAGCGGCGCCAGCGCCTCCAGCCATTCGTCCGGCGCGCCGCCCTCGTAGAAGGCGCGCTCCTCTGCTTCGGCGGCAACGCGGATGCGTTGTTTCGTCGCCGCATCGCCGATGCAGACGAACGTCCATGGCTGCTGGTTCGCTCCGGACGGCGCGGTGGCCGCCGTCATCACCGCATGCTCGATCAGTTCTCGCGGCACCGCACGGTCGGAGAAGTCGCGCACGGTCCGGCGCCGACCCATAAGAGCCCGGAAATCCTTCGCCCGCGCCAGCATTTCGTTCTCCGGCATTCCGGCAAAGACGAGCGGTATCGATCTCGGCGTGGCCATGCTGATCTCCTTTGCCAAGGAAATGCCTCGCCAGGAGAGAAAAGGAAAGCCCGTGGGCATCGCCTTTGCCGAACCGCGTCCCGAGGCAGGCGGTACCCCCGCATTCCGGGACTCGATGAGCAGCGACCGGCAAAAAGGTCGCGCGGCCGCTTGTCGCGAGCATGGAGAGCGAAAATCCGCTAAGCTTGCCGTCACCTCAATTCCTCGCGGCAGCCGCGTGCGCCGAGACGACAGGAGAGGCCGATGTTCGAGGGGATCGACGCCATCACGCTGGCGCGGGCGCAATTCGCGTTCACCATGTCGTTCCACATCATTTTTCCGGCGCTTTCCATCGGATTGGCGAGCTATCTCGCCGTCCTCGAAGCGCTCTGGCTGTGGACGGGCCGCGATGCCTTCCTCAACCTCTTCCGCTACTGGCTGAAGATATTCGCCGTCGCCTTCGGCATGGGCGTCGTCTCGGGTATCGTCATGTCCTACCAGTTCGGCACCAACTGGTCGGCCTTTTCCGACAAGACCGGCCCGGTGCTCGGGCCGCTGATGGGCTACGAGGTCCTCTCGGCCTTCTTCCTGGAGGCGGGCTTTCTCGGCGTCATGCTGTTCGGCATGGGCCGCGTCGGCAAGGGGCTGCATTTCCTAGCGACGCTGCTCGTCGCCCTCGGCACGCTTTTGTCGGCCTTCTGGATCCTTTCCGCCAATTCATGGATGCAGACGCCGCAGGGCTACGGCATCAACGAAGCGGGGCAGTTCATACCGCTCGACTGGTGGGCGATCGTCTTCAACCCATCTTTCCCCTACCGCCTCGTCCATATGGTCATCGCCGCCTATCTGACAACGGCGCTCGTCGTCGGCGGGGTCGCCGCCTGGCATCTGCTGCGTGGCGAGGCGCGTCAGGAAAGCCGCATCATGTTCTCGATGGCGATGTGGATGGCCACCATCGTCGCACCGATCCAGATCCTCGCTGGCGACCAGCATGGGTTGAACACGCTGGAGCATCAGCCTGCCAAGGTGATGGCGATGGAAGGCCATTTCCAGAGCCATCCGGACGGCGCGCCACTCCTGCTCTTCGGCCTCCCCGACCAGAAGGACGCGACCGTGAAATACGCGGTCGAGATACCCAAGCTCGGCTCCCTTATCCTCAAGCATTCGCTCGACGCGCCGATTTCCGGACTGGACACGTTTCCGCGCGCCGACTGGCCCGACGTCCCGCTGGTCTTCTGGACGTTTCGCATCATGGTCGGGCTCGGCCTCCTCATGGCGCTGCTCGGCCTTTGCAGCCTTTTCCTGCGTTGGCGCGGCCGGCTCCACGAGACACGCTGGTTCCATTTCTATGCGCTTGCCATGGGACCGGCTGGCTTCGTCGCCGTAATCGCCGGCTGGGTGACCACCGAGGCGGGGCGCCAGCCCTACACGGTCTACGGGCTGCTGCGCACCGCGGATTCGGCCTCGCCGCTCGCCGCGCCGGCCGTCGGCTCGGCGCTGGTCGCCTTCGTCATCGTCTATTTCATCGTCTTCGCGGCCGGCGCCTTTTATCTCCTGCGGCTCATGAACAGGCCGCCGCATCCGGGCGAGGAAGGGCCGCGCGAGGGCGAGCCGGTGCGCGCGGCCGGCGTCACGCCCGCGGCTGCGGTGCATCCGGGCCGCGCCCTGGCGGGGGAGGGATAGAGGATGGAAATCTCCTTCGATCTCGCCACGCTCTGGGCTTTCATCATCGCGTTCGCGGTCTTCGCCTATGTCGTGCTCGACGGCTTCGATCTCGGCGTGGCGCTGCTTTTTCCCTTTTTCAAGCAACGCCGCGATCGCGACGTCATGATGAACTCCGTCGCGCCCGTCTGGGACGGTAACGAGACCTGGCTGGTGCTCGGCGGCGGCGGCCTCTTCGCCGCCTTCCCGCTCGCCTATTCGATCCTCATGCCGGCCATCTTCACCCCGGTCATCGGCATGCTGCTTGGGCTGGTGTTCCGCGGGGTCGCCTTCGAGTTCCGCTGGCATACGGAGCGCGGCCGTTTCCTCTGGGACATCGCCTTCTTCGGCGGCTCGCTCATCGCCTCGCTCTGCCAGGGTATCGCGCTTGGCGCCATCCTGCAGGGCGTGAAGGTGACCGGCCGCGCCTATGGCGGCGGCTGGTGGGACTGGCTGACGCCCTTCACGCTCTTGACCGGCGTCGCCGTTGTCATCGGCTACGCCCTGTTGGGCGCCTGCTGGCTGGTGATGAAGACGGAAGGCGAGCTGCGTTCCCGCGCCTATCAGCTGGCCCGCTCAGCCGTGATCGCCACGCTTTTCTTCATCGTTGCCGTCAGCCTGGCGACGCCTTTCCTCGAGGAGGCCTACTGGCAGCGGTGGTTTGCCTGGCCGGGCATTCTCGTCGCCGCGCCCGTACCCGTCGCGGTGGCCCTCGTCGCCTTCCTTCTTTTCCGGGCGATCGACGCCCGCAAGGACTACCGGCCCATCTTCCTGGCGCTTGTCCTCATTCTCCTCTGCTTCGTCGGTCTCGGGGTCAGTATCTGGCCGCATATCGTGCCGGGCGCCATCACCATCTGGCAGGCCGCCGCGCCTGCGGCGAGCCAGAAATTCATGCTCTTCGGCGTCGCGATCCTCATCCCGATGATCCTCGCCTACACGGGCTATGCCTACTGGGTCTTCCGCGGCAAGGTCGACCCGGAGGTGGGGTATCACTGATGGCTGGCGAGGATCGCGGCTCGCCGCTTAGCCGCTTGGCCTGGTTCGTCGGCCTGTGGCTGGCGAGCGTGCTGGCGGTGGCGGCCGTCGCCTATGGCCTGCGGCTGTGGATCGGGTGAGGGCAAGAGGGTTCGTCGCCTCATGTCGTTGACTCTTGCGCGGGACTACCCCACCCCCGGCTTTCAGCCGGACCCTCCTCTTGGAGGGGAGGGAAAGGCGCCGGGCTCTCCGCTTTCCTCCCCCTTCGAGGGGAGGTGGCCCGAAGGGCCGGAGGGGGTGAGTTCATTATCACCGAGGTGAATTTTACCGGCTCAATAGATATCCGGCTCCGGCGTCGCCTTTCCGGTCGGGCGCAGCACGTCGAAGTCGCAGCCCTGATGCGCCTGCTGGATGTGCTCCTGGAAGATGGCGCCGTAGCCGCGCGTATAGTGCGGCTCGGGCGGGCTCCACTCGGCGCGCCGGCGGGCAAGTTCCTCTTCGCCGACCAGGAGGTCGAGCCGCCTTGCCTCGAGGTCGAGCACGATCTCGTCGCCGTCCCTGACCAGTGCCAGCGGTCCGCCCACGGCCGCTTCCGGCGAGATGTGCAGCACGCAGGTACCGAAATGCGTGCCGCTCATGCGCGCGTCCGACAGCCGCACCATGTCGCGCACGCCGCGTTCGAGCAGGCGCTTGGGGATCGGCAGATTGCCCCATTCGGGCATTCCCGGACCGCCGATGGGGCCGGCGTAACGCAGCACCAGCACGCTTTCCTCGTCGATCGTCAGCGCCGGGTCCTCGATCCGCTTGTAGAGGTCGCGCGCATGGTCGAAGACGACGGCCTTGCCGCGATGCTTCAGCAGGCGCGGGCTCGCCGCCGACGGTTTGATCACCGCCCCTTCCGGCGCCAGATTGCCGTGCAGGATGGCGAGCGGCGGTTGCTCCGAGACGGGCCGGTCGAGCGGACGGATGACATCGTCATCGATCACCCGTGCCCCTTCGAGTGTCTCGCCGAGCCTCTTGCCGGAGACGGTCAGGCAGTCGAGGTCGAGCTTGTCCTTCACCCGCGACAGCAGAGCCGGCACGCCGCCGGCGAAGAACAGATCCTCCATCAGATGGTTGCCGGCCGGCATCAAATTGGCGAGCACCGGCACCTCGCGCGCCGTTCGGTCGAAGGCGTCGAGATCGAGCGAAAGGCCGGCCCGCTGGGCTATCGCCACCAGGTGGATGACGGCGTTGGTCGAGCCGCCCAGCGCGCATAGCGCCACGATGGCGTTGCGGACCGACCGGTCCGTGACGATGGCGGTCGGCTTCAAGTCCTCCCAGACCATCTCGACGACGCGCTCGCCGCAGGCGGACGCCATGCGCTTGTGCGCCGCGTCCATCGCCGGGATGGCGGCGGCGCCTGGAAGCGTCAGCCCGAGCGCCTCGACGATCGAGGTCATGGTCGAGGCCGTGCCCATCGTATTGCAGGTGCCCGGCGAACGCGTCGAAACGCTCTCGATCTCCGACCAGTCCTTTTGTGTGATGCCGCCTGCCTGCAATTCGTCCCAGAAGCGACGCGTATGCGTCCCCGCGCCCACCTTCTCGCCGCGCCAGTAGCCGTTGAGCATCGGTCCGGCCGGCATGAAGAGGACGGGGATGTCCATCGACAGCGCCCCCATGACGAGACCCGGCGTGGTCTTGTCGCAACCACCCATCAGCACGGCGCCGTCGACCGGATGCGATCGCAGGAGTTCCTCCGCCTCCATGGCGAGCATGTTGCGGTAAAGCATGGTGGTCGGCTTGACGATCACCTCGCCGAGGGAGAGGGCCGGCAACTCCACCGCCGCCCCGCCGGCGCGCCAGATGCCGCGCTTCACCGCCTCGGCGCGTTCCCGCAGATGCGCATGGCAGGGGCTGAGGTCGCTCCAGGTGTTGAGGATGGCGATGACCGGGCGTCCGACCAGTTCGTCGCGGCGGAAGCCCATCTGCTGCATGCGCTGGCGGTGCGAGAAAGCGCGCATGCCCTCGGCCGCGAACCAGCGCTGGCTGCGCAGCCTCGAGGGATCGCGGTCCTGCCCCATTGGCATTTCTCCTCAATGCGTAATTGTTTCGTCGCACGCGGCAGGTCTTCAATAGACCGTTGACGGCGGCGCTGTCAGCCCCGCTTCCGCGCCGGCCCGGTCGAGCCGCGCCGGATCAGCCGCACCTCGACCTCGGTCGCGTGCGGCATGGACTTGCCGGCCAGCGTCTCCAGAAGGTAGCGCGCCGCCAGCAGCCCGACCTTGGGCGCCGGCAGCGCGATGGTGGTCAGTCCAGGCGGCAGTTGCGAGGCCCAGTCGAGATCGTCGAACCCGACGATCGACAGGTCGCCGGGTACGTCGTAGCCGACCGCCTGCGCTTCCAGGATGGCGCCGAAGGCGAGCACGTCGTTACCGCAGACCACGGCCGTCGGAGGCGACGGCAGCTCCATCAGCGTCTTCAGGCCAAGCCGCCCCTCGCCGACGCGGTAGGGCCGCTCCACGACGCGCTCGGGTGGAAGCGCCAGCCCCTTCTTCGCCAGCGCCTGCTGCACGCCTTCCACGCGCTCCCGTGCCCGGTCGTTGCTTCCGC
>JBQCFA010000004.1:0-6867 GCA_051959695.1 Rhizobiaceae bacterium | reverse complement strand
GCGTTTTCCCTGAAGCTCCACCAGGTCCTGAGATCGTCGGCCCGGCTCCCCGCCAGGAGGGCGCGGCCTCGATGCCGCTGCGACACGGCCGCGAGCGACGTCAGGCAATAGCCGGTGTAGAACCAGCCGGACGGCCAGAATACAGCGATCTCGTCGCAGCCCTTTGCCTTCTCCCGGCTTTCGCCGCTCATGACTTCGACCCGACAGGGGTCATGATGCAGAAGTTCGCAAAGCAGCACGCCTGCCGAGAAGACAAGGAAATCCTGCCGGTCGACGGCACAAGGTCGCGCATCGCGATCCACCGCGTCCATCCAGTCGAAAAAGGCGCGGTTCAGGGACGCGGCATCGATTGTCGCCGAAAGACCCAGCCCGGCCGCGACTTCCTGGCGGTAGATTTCCAGGATCGCGCGGAACTCCCCCAGTCGCGCGAACCGGCTAGGCAAGCGGTCAAGTCCGGCCAATCGTGCAAGTCCGTAGAGGTCCATCAAGTCAATTCCTGTTCGCCCGGCATTCGGTCCGTCGCACTATCCCTTCAGGGCAAATGCCGAAGGAGAACAGCCATGTCCCGCGCCAGTTCCGTCTGCGCATCCTTGCCGGCCAGCGCAGGGACAAGTCTCTCCCTCCGCGCCTCGACCGCCGCGAGGCCGGGAGACAGGAAATCCGATCCGGGCGGAGCCTTTCGACCTAACGTGACGAGGCCGCTCGCCAGCACGGGCGCGGCGAAAAACGTCGTGGTCCGGTCGACTTCGCCGATGCGATCGCCGCCGGTTGCCGCATCCTCCTCGAGGAAGGCGAGGAGAAGCGAAGCGCAAAGCCCGGCAACGCGGTTCGTGGTCGGGCGAGGCGTATCCTTCTGCCGCGAACGCGGAAGGCTGCCGCCAATATCCTCCCGAGCACGCTGCCAGACACGGGCGATGCCCTGCTCCCGCAGGCTGTCGGCATTGGTTCCCAAGGTGGCCGCCGAGGTTTTCGCCGCGGCGTAGAAATCGCGCCTGAAGGCGCGCCGCGCGGCATCGGAACTGGCTTGGCCGCTATCGAAATAGTGTTCGAGGCCGGCTACGCGCCTCTCGTCCGTGTTGCCACCGCGCACGGCTCCGAGGGCGATCCTCTCTGCCAAGGAGAATGCGTCGTCGAAGGCCGCCAGCGCATGGCGGACAGGATCGGCCGGAAGGGGCGGCCGGGGATACCCACGCCATGCCCGGAGGCCAGCGTCCACTGGAACGGGCCTGTGGGCGCGTATCCGATGCCGTATCTCGCGCACACCGTCCTTCAAGCCGAGGACGGCAAGGTCGAAATGCCTCGGCAGATGGTCGCTCAGGCGTTCAGGCATCTCAACAATTCCTCGTGGATCAGGCCGTTCGAGCCGATCTTCTCCAGATCGTCATCGACGCAATCGACGCCGTCCAGGCGGCTGACGCGGCCGCCCGCGGCCCTGACGAGCGGCATGCCAGCCGCATGCGATACGATATCGGCCTTGATGGATACGAAGCCGTCCGTGCGTCCGGAGGCAAGAAGCGCCAGTTCAAACGCGCCGGACACGATCAGGCGTACGCCACGGGCCTGCATTCCCAACCGGCGGATGATCTCCGCGGTGCGGGCGACTTCGTCCTCTGAGAAATGCGAGGTCAGGACCACCGAGATCACCGCGTCGGCAAGTCTCGCGGTCGTTGAAACGGCGGCGGGCTCGCCGTCGACGGTCGCGACGCCGTCCGACGAGAAGCGCGCCACGAGGCCCGCCGCCGGAGACAGGATCACCCCGACCCTTGTGGCATCGTCTTCCTGAAACGCCATCGTGACCGAGAACCAGGGCAGGCCCGATGCGTAGTTGATCGTGCCATCGAGAGGGTCGACGATCCAGCACGCTCCGTCGGCCGGGCCGCTATGGCCAGCCTCCTCCGACAGGATCGCGGCGCCCGGAACGAGTCCGGCAAGACCTTTCAGGATGATCGCCTCGGCCGCCAGGTCAGCCTCGGTGACGATATCGAGCCCTTCCTTGCGGGTGGCGGTGAGCCCTCCGCTGTGCATCGCGGTCAGCTTCTCCGCAGCGGCGGCGGCAACCTTCTCGGCGGATGCCAGAAGCGAATCGTAGCGGTTCATTGCCGGCCTCCGGCTCCGGGATAGGACGGATCGAGCGAGAACTCGACGACGTCGCCGAAATCGCCGATCGCGGCGGTATGCGAGATCATGCCGGTTTCCGGCGACCAGGCATGCAGCGCGAGAGCCGCCGGTTCCCGCACCAGTCGGTTGGATCGGCCCGGCCGCAGGTCGAGCGCAACCTGATGGGCGACCCCGGGCACGACATATCCCACCGTGCCGTTCCAGCGCCTGGCAATTGGCCTGTGGTAGTGGCCGCAGACGATCCGCTCGATTTCGGGATGCGCACGGACGATCGCGCCGAAATTGTCGCTGACGCGGCACATGATCTCGTCCATCCCGTAGACCCCCGTCGCGAACGGGGCGTGATGCATGAAGACGAGCGTCGGCCGGCCGTCGCCTTCGGCGAGCCGTTCCTCGAACCATGCCTCGCGGTCGGCGCAGATCTCGCCGCCGCCCTCGCCCTCGATTACGGTGTCCAGGCCGATCAGCCGCACGGGGAAATCGTCGACGACGTAGGAGAGAAACCGGCCTGCCTCGGCCAGATACGGATATCTGGCGCCCAGCTTCCCGCGCATCACCTCGCGCAGGTCGTGGTTTCCGGGGATGACATAGACCGGCATTTCCAGCCTGGCCAGCATCGCCTCCGCGAGCATGTATTCCTGCTCGCGCCCGCAATCGGCAAGGTCACCAGTCACCAGCACGCAGTCGGGAAGCGGGTCGAGGGCGGCGATGGCCGCGATCGCCGCATCCGTCATGGCGTTCGTGTCGACCCCGTAGACCTTCGGCTCTTCGGGCGGCCGTATGTGAAAATCGCTGATCTGGGCAATGAGCATTTCCGTCCCGTTCCATCATAGCGCCGGGGGCGAAACGCCCCCGGCGTCCCGGACATCAATGTCCGGAGCTTTGGTCTCCCCGCGATCGGCGGTTATTTCATCAGCGCCTGCGTTTCCGAGACGAGCTTCTTCAGCCCGTCTTCCGGCGTGGTCTCGCCCCGCATGACGCTTCCGATGGTCTCGCGCTGGGTGCGCCAGATGCGAACCGTATTGCCGGCGGAATAGCCCGGCCACGGCAACGACTTGTCCATTTCCTGCGAAACGGTGCGGAAGTTCGGATGCTCGTCGTAGAAACCGCCGAGATAGTCGGCGCCGGTCGCGGCCTTGTTGGTCGGCAGATAGCCGCTCATCTTGACGACCATTTCCTGGGCCTTCGGGCCGGTGACGAACTTGACGAACTCCCAAGCCGCCTTCTGCTTTGCCGGGTCCTTCGTCGTGATCACCACGGCGTTGCCACCCGTCGGCAAACCGCCCTTCTCCTTATTGTCCACCGGGAAGACCGCGGTACGCAGCTTGAAGCGGTCGCCGATCAGGTCGGTATCCTGGCTGAGGCGGGCGGGCGTGTCGAAGAAGATGCCGATCTGGCCGGCGATGAAGGCCTGGCGGGACTGGTCCCAATCGATCAGCGGCATGCCGCCATCGGTGACGAAGCTGCGGAAATATTTGAGCGCCTTCAGGCCGCTTTCGTCGCCGAAGGCGACCTTGCCGTCCTTGGTGAGCGCGCCGCCGTTCTGCATGAGCATGGCGTCCCACAGCCATTCATCCGGCCAGTCGTGGATGTTGTAGGCCAGGCCGGCGACGTTGGGTCCTGTCGCCTTGATCTTCTTGGCCAGTTCGATCGTGCCCGGCCAGTCGGTCGGCATATGGTCCGGATCGCCACCGGCCTTTTTCACGAGGTCGGCGTTGTAGTACATAATCGGCATCGAGGCGTTGAAGGGGATGCCGTAGAGCTCTCCGCCGACCTTGCCGAGGGCGAGGATGTTGTCCGCGTAGTTGGCCTTGCGCCAATCTTCCGGTTCGGCAGCCAGCAGCTTGCCCATGTCGACGATCTGGCCGCGCGGCTTCAGCTTGCCGACCAGTTCGCCGAGCAGGTGGAAACCGCAATAATAGACATCGGGCAAATTGTTGGTGATGGCCCCGCGAAGCATCGCCTGATGCGCTTCGTCGTAGCTCGCGCCGGGAGCGCGAAACTTGATCTTGATGTCGGGGTGTTCCTTCATGAACTCGGCGGCGATCGGTTCATGAAACTTGGCGAACGCCGGAAAAGCGTAGAAAACGTCGAGGGTCGTCTCGGCTCTCGCGACAACGGGCGAAACCGCCGCCAGAGCGAACCCGGCAACCGCAAGGATTGCGCCGGATAAACACTTCATAACCAGTCCTCCAATTCCATTCTTCTGATTGACGGATTTATGTCCCGGCCGTGTCCGCTGAACGCCAGCGCCCGGCCTTCTCGTTTCCACGGCACGGCCGGGAAAGGAGCCCACTCGCGACAGGTGCGATCGTCATTTCACCCCCGTCATCGTTATGCCTTCGATGAAGCGCCGCCGCGCAACGAGGAACGCGACCAACAGGGGGGCGGTCAGGATGGTGGCCGCCGCGGTCAGCGCCCCGTAATTCGTGCCCGCCTCGGCATCCGAGAAGAACATCATTCCAAGCGGAGGCGGCGCCTTGTTGACGTCGGATATGACGATCAGCGGCCAGTAGAGGTCGTTCCAGTGCGCGACGAAGGAGAAGACCGAGAACGCCGCGATCGCCGGCGCGGCGCTCGGAGTGACGATCCGCCAGACGATCTCGAATTCGCTCATCCCGTCGAGACGCGCCGCATGGATGATGTCGTCGGGAAATCCCCGGAAAAACTGGCGGAACAGGAAGATGGCGAAGACCGACAGGAAGAACGGCACCATCATCGAAAAGTAGGTGTTGAGCAGATCGAATTTCGCCAGCGCGATGTAGATGGGCAGGGCCGGCACCTGCTCGGGGACACACAGGCCGAGAAGCACGAGCACGAACAGCAGGTTGCGGCCCGGGAAATTGAGTTTGGCCAGTGCGTATGCGCAGGGGATCGCGACGATGAGCTGGACGATCAGGATGCCGGCACAGACGATGACGCCGTTGAGCGCGAAGCGCAGGAGAGGCGCGCTGGTCAGCGCCAGCGCATAGTTCTCGACGCCGTAGAAATGATGCGGCCAGAGATTGAGCTGTGCGTTGAAAACCTCCTCCGGCGGCTTGATCGAGGTCGCCAGCATCCAGAAGAAGGGAAGCAGGATGAAGCCCGCTCCGATCAGGAGGATGCCGTGGGTGACGGCGAGCGACAGGAACCGGCGTGCCGTAACGCCGGCCGGCGAAATCGGGCGGGCCCCCGTGTCCGGCTGCAGGGTGACGGCGGGCATCAGTAGTGCACCCTTCTGTCCAGCACGACCGTCTGGAAAATCGAGAAGACGAGGATGAAGACCAGGAAGATGAAGGTCAGCACCGCGGCATAGGCCATGCGGAAGTACTGGAAGCCCTCGAGATAGATGTCGTAGAGCAGCACGTTGGTCGAGCCCATCGGTCCGCCATGGGTAAGGACGGCCACGGTGTCGAACACCTTGAAGGCGGTGATGGACGTAGTGACGATCACGAACATCGTGGTCGGCCCGAGCAGCGGCCAGGTGATGGTCAGGAACCGGTCGATTTCGCCGCCGCAGCCATCGATCTCCGCCGCCTCATAGAGGTCCTTGGGGATTGTCGACAGCCCGGCGAGGAAGAGGATCATGTTGAAGCCGATCAGCTGCCAGATGCCGATCACCGCCAGCGTCGGCAAGGCAAGCGACGGGTCACTGAGGAAGGGGACCTCGCCGATGCCGATATATCGGAGCGCCGCGCTCACCGGCCCCAGGCTTGGGTGAAGGACGAACTGCCAGACCGTCGCCATGGCGATGAAGGTCGAGGTCACCGGCAAGAAATAGATGATCTCGTAGAGGGAGCGGGTCCGCTTGCGGCGGTGGACGAGCACGGCCACGAGGAGCGACAGGATAACCGCGCCGGGAAGTACGATGGCGACATAGATCAGGGTGTTCTTCAACGCCCTGCGGAACTCCAGGTCGTTCAGGGCAGCCGTGATGTTCGTCAGGCCGACATAGTGGACGTCGACGGCGCCGAGCTCGTAGTCGGTGAAGCTCAGATAGGCGAGCACGCAAAGCGGAACGATGATGAGCAGAATGAGAAGGATCAGGGCCGGCAGCGCAAATCCCCCGGCCGCCAGCCGCTCCATCACGACCGCCCGGCGTCCCGGCCGAAAGCCGGACAAACTGTCCGCCGCGACGGCCATCAGGCCGCGCCTCCGACCGGCAGATAGCCCCGGCGCAGGCGCGGGGCGGATTTGGCCTCACCGGCGGAAATTTCCGAGACCCTGACGCCGGCTTGATCGAAGACATGGCAGGCGGCGAGTTCGAATGCGAGTTCGGTTTGCTCCACCTCCGAATCCGCAACGCCGGCTGCGACGCGCGACGTGACCGTGGAGCCGGGAAGCTGCTCGATCTCAAAATGGAGGATTTTTTCCGGGCCGAGATGCTCGCTTCGCCTGAGCCGCGCCGAGATGGACCCGACGGTTTCGCCTTCGCTATTCCCTCGCACCGGCCGTAGCAATTCGGGTCGGATGCCGAGCGTTGCCGAACTGCCCGTCTCCAACCTGGTGCCTATGCCGAGCGGCTTGCCGAAGAGTTCCAGCACGCCTCCCGCCCCGACCTTCGCCGGGAGCAGGTTGATGGAAGGACTGCCTATGAACTGCGCGACCTGGATGTTGGCGGGGGCGGCATAGAGCTGGTCGGGCGTGCCGAGCTGCAGGACGTGCCCGCCCTCCATCATGGCGACCCGGTCGGACATGGTCATGGCCTCGACCTGGTCGTGGGTGACGTAGATGAAGGTCGCGCCGAGTTTGCGGTGCAGTTCAGCCAAT
>JBQCFA010000003.1:0-4745 GCA_051959695.1 Rhizobiaceae bacterium | reverse complement strand
CCCTGCCGATGCTCCTCTCCTCGAAGGCCTTGCGCGCGGCCTTGACTGACGCGGGCCTGAGCAGGCTGCCGACATGGTCGGCGCGAAAGGGCGGTGTCGGCATTGTTTTCCTCTCGATGCGGAACGGCACGACAAGTCGCGCGGGCGCAGCGATCGCACATGCTTGCGGGATTTACAAACGCAGGCATTGTGAAGGAGGGACTGTCATCCCTTCCTGTCGAGGATCTCGCGGACCTTGCGCGCAAGCTGTTCGACTGTGAACGGCTTCGCGATGAAGTCGACGCCATGGTCGAGCACGCCATTGTGGACGACGGCGTTGCGGGTGAAGCCGGTCGTATAGAGCACTTTCAACCCCGGATGTCGCGCGAGCGCGGCTTCTGCCAGTTTGCGGCCGCTGCCACCCGGCATGACCACGTCGGTGAAAAGAAGTGAAACCTCCGGATGCCGGTCGAGCATCGCCAGGGCGCTTTCGCCGTTGCCGGCATGAACGACCGTATAGCCGAGGTCGCGCAGGGTCTCCACACCCAGCACCCGCACGCGCTCGTCGTCTTCCACCAGGAGGATCGTCTCGACGGGTCGCCCGCCCGGCAGCGTCGGGGTCGGCAGCACGACGTCCTGCGCGGTTTCTTCCGACGAACGGGGCAGATAGATCTTGACCGTCGTTCCCTGTCCCGGCTCGGAGTAGATTTTGACGTGGCCGCCGCTCTGCTTCACGAAGCCGAACACCTGGGAGAGGCCGAGGCCTGTGCCCTTTCCGGCGGGCTTGGTCGTGAAGAAGGGATCGAAGGCGGAGGCCATGATCTCGCGCGACATGCCGCTGCCCGTATCCGTGACGGCAACGAGCACATATTGGCCAGCCGGCACCTCGTAGTGTTCGGCTGCATATGAATCGTCCAGATAACAGTTCGCCGTCTCGATCGTCAGCCTGCCGCCGTCCGGCATGGCGTCACGCGCGTTGACGCAGAGGTTGAGGACGGCATTCTCCAACTGGCCTGCGTCGGCGCGTGCCCGCCACAGGCCGCCAGCCAGGACCGTCTCGATCCCGATCGTTTCGCCGAGCGTCCTGCGCAGCAGTTCCGACATGCCGGAGACGAGCTTGTTGGCATCGATCACCGACGGCGAAAGAGGTTGCTGGCGGGCGAACGCCAGCAACCTGGCGGTCAGTGAGGCGCCACGCTGCGCTGCCTCGACGGCGCTGTCGACGAATTTTCCCAAATCCGTTTCGCCGCGCGCCAGCTTGCGCTGCGCAAGGTTCATCGCGCTGATGACGACGGCCAGCATATTGTTGAAGTCGTGGGCGATGCCGCCGGTCAACTGGCCGATCGCCTCCATCTTCTGCATCTGCCGGACCTGGCCCTCGGCTCTTTGACGCTGTTCGATCTCCGCGGCCAGGCGGCGGTTGGTGGCCTCCAGATCGTCGTAGGCGGCCTGCACCTCGCTGAACCGCTTTCGGGCAGAGGCGACGATCGCGATGGCGAGCGCGCCGAGGCCAAGCAGGGTGACTATTGCGCCGAGATTGAGCCAGCGGGATCGTTCGATGGCTGTTTCGAGCCGGACGCGCAGATAATTTTCCTGCGCGTCGTTCATCGAGGCGATCATCTGGCGGATTCCATCCATGATCTGCTTGCCGCGGTTCGTCCGCACCACGGCGAGCGCATCGGCCTGCTTGCCGGCGCGATGCAATGCGATCGTCTCCGCCAGTTCGTCCAGTTTCGCCGTCGTAGCGCGTTGCAATTCGGCGATGCGGCTGGCCGGAAAGGCGCGCCCGTCGCTTACCTTGCGGATGGCCTCGAGTTCGCCAGGCAGCGACTGCCGCGCCAATGCATAGGGCTCAAGGTAGGTTTCCTGTCCGGTGAGGAGGTATCCGCGCTGGCCGGTCTCCGCATCCTGCAGCAAGGCGAAAACCGTGGAGAGCTTACGTTCCAGGTCGAACGCGTCCTTGACCGCGATATTGTTTTCGCGCCCGTTCCAGTCCGCCCATCCTCGTCCACCGACGATCAGCGCGATCGCGACGAATCCAGCCACGATCGGCAGCATGCGTGTCCAGAAATGACGGTATCTTAGGGTCAGCATCGCCTTGTGGAACTTTCACTGACGGTTGCAAGCCACCGCCATTGTTTGCGCATTTTGGTATGAGGCCGCGGACCGTTGCGCAAGCGGCTTTTCAAGCCAAGAGGCCGTGGCTCTATGCCTGACCATGCGGTGGCGGTAAGTTGGGATGAATGCCCCGGAGAAATCGATGAAGCGCTCGACCGTAAACGACATCATCCGCGAAGCCGACGGTTTCATAAGGTCGTTCGGCTACAGGCTGCCGCCTTTCGCCCATTGGGCGCCGGCCGAGATGAAGTCGCGGAGGCAGAGCATCGACGGTATCGTCGGCAGTCGCCTGGGCTGGGACATCACCGATTACGGACGCGGCGATTTCGGTCGCCTGGGCCTATTCCTCTTCACCGTGCGCAACGGCCGGGCGGACGATCTTCCGAAGGGTCGTGGCATGCTCTATGCGGAGAAGATCATGATCTCCCGCCGCGATCAGCTTTCGCCCATGCACCGCCACGACATCAAGGCGGAGGACATCATCAATCGAGGCGGTGGCACATTGGCGCTGAAGCTCTATATGTCCGCGCCCGACGGATCGATCGACAAGCGCGCCAAGGTTGCGGTGCCGACCGACGGCGTCGCGCGCTTGCTCGAGCCGGGCGGCGTCCTCCGTCTCGCTCCGGGCGAAAGCGTCACCCTGCTGCCCGGCGTCTGGCATGCCTTCTGGGCGGAGGAAAAGGACGTGCTGATCGGCGAGGTCTCCACCGTCAACGACGACCTGACCGACAATGTCTTCGCCGAGCCCATCAGCCGCTTCTCGGAGGTGGAAGAGGACGAGGAGCCGCTCCATCTGCTTGTGTCCGACTACGATAAATGGCTCGCCTGACATCGGTCTGTCATGGCGGGCATTCGCGAGGAGGAAAAGATGTCCGAGGTCGCCAGCATCGCCGCTGCCCTGTTCCGCCACGTCCCGCATGGCCGGCGCGTGCTCGTTGCCGTCGCCGGCGCGCCTGGCTCCGGCAAGTCGACGCTCGCTGCCGCACTTGCCGAGGCGCTGGCTGCCGGCGGACACAGTGCAACTGCCGTGCCCATGGATGGCTTCCACTATGACGATGCAGTCCTTCGCAGCCTCGACCTCGCATCGCGCAAGGGCGCGCCGGAGACGTTCGACTTCGCCGGGCTCGAGAGCCTGCTGGCGCGGCTGAAGCGCGGCGACTCCGACGTCGCCATTCCACTTTTCGACCGCTCGATGGAACTCGCCCGCGCCGCCGCCGCGATCGTGCCGGCCGGCACGAAGTTCGTGCTCGTCGAGGGCAACTATCTGCTTCTCGACGAGGCGCCCTGGTCGAGGCTCAGGTCGCTCTTCGATTTCGCCGTCTTCCTCGATGTACCGCGTGACGAACTCGAGCGCCGCCTCCTGCGGCGCTGGGTCGATCACGGGCGCGCCGACGGGCCGGCCTGGGTCGCCTCCAACGACATGCCCAACGTCGATCGGGTCCTGGCGAAGCGGCTGCCGGCCGATCTGGTCGTTCAGGCCGAGGTGCCCGACGCGGCGTGAGTCCGCAGTTCCTCGAAGCGGTCAATCGCGATAGGTCGAGCCTTCCTCGTCGAGGATGAGCTTCAGCTCGCCGAGATGCCTTGCAGCCTGCGGCACCGGATAGTTGTCGATCTCGACGCCGACCTTCTCCGCCACCGCGTCGGGCAGCACGCGCAGCGGCCGGCCCGTCCACAGTGCCTTGATGTAGGTCTCGCAGGCCCGCTCGAAATAATAGAGCCGGTCGAACGTGTCGGCGACCGTCTCGCCGATGACGAGAACCCCGTGATTGCCCATCACCATCACCTTGACCTTGGGATCGGCCAGCAGCGAGGCGCAGCGCTCGCCCTCCTCCTCGAAAGCGAGTCCGCCATAGGCCGTGTCGACAACGTGGCGTTTGAAGAACATCGCCGAGTTCTGGTCGATTGGCGGAAGCGTCGAATCCGCCAGCGAAGCGAGCACCGTCGCATGGACGGAATGCACATGCATGACGCAACGCGCATGGCCGCAGCGGCGATGGATCGCCCCGTGCAGGCCCCAGGCCGTCGGGTCGGGAGCGTCCGGCCGCTCCATCGTCCTCGGGTCGTTGGCGTCGATCAGCAGGAGATCGCTCGCCCTGATGCGCGAGAAGTGCATCTGGTTGGGGTTCATGAGGAAGCGGGTGCCGTCGGGGTCGACGGCGAGCGAGAAGTGATTGGCCACCGCCTCGTGCATGTTGAGCCTTGCGGTCCAGCGGAACGCGGCGGCGAGGTCTAGCCTTTCCTCGTAATAGGGCAGGTTGGAACGGCGCTCGGCGGCGAGACGGGCGATGCTCATGACGTCCTCCTTCGGTCTCCAGCAGCTTGCCGCTTTCGCGCCGGTGCTTCAACCGCAAAGAGGCTCGATGCCGCCGGCGGCATGCAAGGCAAGGCGGAGCAGGGTCAATATTTACGCGGCGTCGCTTGAGCGCTCAACGCGGGGCGGCATTGTGTTTTTCCGGGAAAAGCGTCGCGAGCCCCTCGGGCGACGCCTGGCAGACGCCGCGCTCTGTGATGAGCCCGGTGATCAGCCGCGCCGGCGTCACGTCGAAACCATAGTTCGCGACTCCCGATCCGTCCGGCACGATACGAACCGTCTCGATACGGCCGTCACCGGTGCGTCCGGTCATGGTGGTGACCTCATCGGCACTGCG
>JBQCFA010000002.1:0-10482 GCA_051959695.1 Rhizobiaceae bacterium | reverse complement strand
CGCCAGCGCCTCGCGGAACAGTTCGCTGCCTATCGAGACGCTCGACGGCCTGACGGTGGTCGTCACGAGGCGCTCGTCGAACAGCCCCGCCTCGTCCATGGCCGCGCGGTAGCCGGCCAGCCTGCGCCGCGATCTCGGATCCATCCGCGCGCCGATGAAGGCAACCCGGCGATAGCCCGTGTCGAGGAGGTGCCGGGTCGCCGCCTTGCCGCCTTCGAAGTGCGAAAAGCCGATCATCATGTCGACGGGATCGGGCCCGATCTCCATGATCTGGACGACCGGGCAGTTCGCTCGTTCCAGGAGGCCGCGCGCCGCCGGGCTCTGGTCGATGCCGGAGACGATCAGGGCCGACGGCCGCTGGCTGAGGAATGTCTGGAGCAACTCCTCCTCCGCGCCTTCCGAATAGTGCGTATTGCCGATCTGCACCTGCAGATGGCTCTGCTCGAGACCGTCATAGATGCCGCGCACCACCTCGGCGAAGACATTGTTGGTGAGTGAAGGCACGAGCACGCCGACCACGTCGGCGCGTGCCGAAGCGAGCGCGCGCGCGTTGCGGTCGGGGACGTAGCCGAGCTCGTCGACGACGGCCATGATCTGCCGCCTGAGTTCCAGCGAAACGCGATCCGGCTCGCGCAGCGCACGCGACACGGTTATGGCGCCGACGCCGGCCTTCAGCGCGACATCCGCGATGGTCGGACGTCCGCCGCCGCGCCTCGACCGAGCCTTCGTGACCGTCGTCATCGGCGGTAGGCTGCCGTCACGAAGACGCGCGGCGCCCGGTTTCGCCTGGTCCGCTGCATGCTTCCCTCGCCGTTCGCTTCATTGGCGCCCGATTTCTGCCGGCCCGCGACCAATTCCCTCTCGCCCGACCGCCGGTATAAGAAAGCCTTACGCCCGCGAAGGCAACAGCGGCGCGGGAGACGATCCGTCAAACGTCGTTGACAGGGCCCGGTCCCGATGGCCACTCTGGAGGCGGGAGGACGACAGGCCCGATCGGCCATCGGCTCGGCCCGGAAACGTCTACGCGATCGGGCAAATGCCCTGGAGGAGCTTCACGCCATGGCGAAGATATCCGCCGCTCTGGTCGAGCGCCTGCTGGCCATCTCGCGCGCTCTGGCCGGACATATCGATCCGGGCGAGGCCTTCCGCGCGACCGCGGCGGAGATCGGAACGATCATCCCGCACGATCACATGGACGTCGCGATCCTGCTCGATGGCGGGCGGCAGCACGTCTGCTACGAGGCCGGTTTCCACACGAGCTGGAGCACCCTCGCGCAAAGCCCGCTGCCGACCGAGGTCAGCCCGGTCAGGTCGGTCCTGTATGGCGAACTGCCCTACCTGCTGACGGCCGACGCGCTCGAGGACCCGCGTTTCCATTTCGACGGGGCCATCGATGAGCCGATCTACTCGGCCGGCCTGCGCAGCCGCATCATCGTGCCGCTCAGGGCGCGCGGCGACATCGTGGGCGCGCTCAACATCAGCCGGCAGGCGCGCGACTGCTACACGTCTCGCGACCTTGCCGTCGCCCAGCACTGCGCCGATTTCATCGCGCCCTACATCTACGCGCTCATCCAGAGCGAGCAGGCGCGCCGGGCGATGCTGGCGGAGAACGAGGCGCGCAACCGCAAGGAACTCCTGCGCGTGGGCGCGGCGCGGCTGACCGAGGGCATGGAGCGCGAAAGACGCCGCATCGCCATGGACCTGCACGACCAGACGCTCGCCGATCTCTCCCGCATCGTCCGGCAGGTGGCCGCTCTCAACCGTCACGGCGTCACGCGAGCCGCGCAGCTGGCCGAACTCGAGCACGAGATCGTCAGCTGCCTCACGGAGCTGCGCCATATCGTCGACGACATGCGGCCGGGCGTGCTCGAGCTTTTCGGCCTGCGCGACGCCATCGAGGCGCATCTCAACCGCAGCGTCAGCCACGCGGTCCCGCCGATCGCCGTCCACATCCGCGACCAGAGCGACGGCGCCGCCGACATACTGCCCGAACGCATCAGGACGGCGCTCTACCGGATCGCGCAGGAGGCCATCAACAACGCGGCGCGGCACGCGGCGCCGGGCCGGATCGATGTCTCGATCCTGACAGCCGGCCGGACGCTCAGCATCACCGTCGTCGACGATGGCTTCGGCTATCGCGCGAGCGAGGCCGACGAGGTCGGCGGCATAGGCCACATGCACACGCGCGCCGCCCTGATCGGTGCCAATCTGCGCGTGGAGCCGGCCAGGGAACGCGGCACCCGCGTACAGGTGGAGATAGCGCTGGAAGCCCCTCCCGCGCCTGCTCTCGAAGCCGGCCTCCTGGAGCAGGCCTGATGCTGGTCATGGTCGCCGAGGACGACGGCTTGCACCGGGCCTTTGCCCGCTCGACGATCGAGGGCATTTGGCCGGGCGAGGCGGAGGTTCTCGAGGCCTGCGACGGTCACGAAGCCATCGAGATCGCCGCGAGCCGCGAACCGCCCTTCGTCGTTCTCGACCTGCAGCTTCCCCGGGCGACGGGGATAGACGTGGCCCGCTCCATCTGGAGCCGGCGGGCGGAGACCCACATCCTCTTCTGGTCGAATTTCGCCGACGAATCCTACGTTCGCGGGGTGGCGCGCATCGTCCCGCCGGGATCGGTCTACGGCTATGTCCTCAAATCGGCTTCCGAGGAGGGGATGCGCTCGGCGCTGCGCGGCGTTTTCGGCGAGGGTCATTGCATCATCGACCGCGAGGTGCGCGGCATCCAGCACCGGGTGCAGGATCGGCTCGAAGGCATAACCGACGGCGAGTACGAGAGCCTCATGGATATCGCCCTGGGCCTGACGGACAAGGCGATCGCGGCCCGCCGGGGTCTCTCCACCCGGGGCGCCCAGGCTCGCAACCGTCATCTTTACGAGAAGCTGGGGATCGCCTCTGGGGAAGATGGCGCCGATGCCGGATCTCTGTTCAACTCGCGCACGCGCGCCATCTACCTGGCCCTGGCACGGGGGCTGGTCAACGCCGACGACCTGCGCCGCGAGCAGCGGCGGCTTGATGCCTGGCTTGGTTACGACGGCGATCTTCCCGGCGATCGTTGACAGGTCCTCTTCGGATTGGATTGGAGTGTGCGAAAGCACAGTAGGAACTGCGCTTAGGCGCGTATCGGAGCGCGTCGGCCTGACTTAGCCTCCCTCAAAACAAAAGCATCAGGGAGGGACGGTTCATGCCTTTCGTGAACATACGGATTCTCAAGGGTCATTCGCAGCAACGCAAGAACGAGATAGCGCGCCGTGTCACCGAGGCCGTGAGCGAGGTCGCGGAACTGCCGAAGGAAGCCATCTGGGTGGTTTTCGAGGACGTGACTGCGCCAGACTGGTATGTCGGCGGCAAGACGGCCGAGAAGCCGGCCCCTTGAACACCATGTCGCGGAAGAATGGCGATGCGGACTTCGCCGACATCGTCGGCGAGGTCGAGCTGGAGAAGCTCGGCACCGGCTATGGTTTCGTCGAGGGCCCGATCTGGCATCCCTACGAGAAATGGCTGATTTTCAGCGACATGCCGGGCAACCGCATGCGCCGGCTGACCACAGACGGCAGGATCGAGACCTTCCGCGAGCCGAGCAACAAGGCGAACGGCAACACGCTCGATCGCCAGGGCCGTATCCTGACTTGCGAGCACGCGACCAGCAGGGTGACGCGGACCGAGGCGGACGGCGGCATCGTCGTGCTCGCCACCCACTATGACGGCAAGGAACTGAACAGCCCGAACGACATCGTCGCCGCCGCCGACGGCGCGATCTATTTCACCGATCCGACCTATGGGCGCATGGAATTCTATGGTGTGCCGCGTGAGCAGGAGTTGTCTTTCCAGGGCGTCTACAGGATCGAGGCCGACGGCGGATTGAACCTGGTGGCGGACGATTTCGCACAGCCAAACGGCCTCTGTTTCTCGCTCGATGCCTCCAGGCTCTTCGTCAACGATACCGAGCGCCAGCACATCCGTGTCTTCAACGTCGCGCCGGACGGCAGGCTGACCGGTGGCGCGGTCTGGGCGGAGACGAAGGGCAAGGGACCGGGCGCGCCCGACGGCATGAAGGTCGACAGCCGCGGCAACGTCTATTGCTGCGGCCCCGGCGGCATCCACGTCTTCAATCCGTCGGCGGATTTCCTGGGCGTCATACCCATGCCCGAACATACCGCCAATTTCACGTTCGGTGACGACGATTTGCGGAGCCTCTACATCACGGCGTCGACGTCGCTTTACCGGCAGCGCGTGCGCGTGCCGGGCCTGAGACTGTTCTGAGCCGGCCCGCACGGCTCGGAACGCCGCGCCGGCGTAGCGCCGGCGGCCTTGGGTGCACCAAGCACCACCACAGAGCGGCACGGCCTGAGGCCATGCCGGAACGATCAATGGGAGGAAATGCAGATGAAGAAGATATTCGCCTTGAGTGCACTTGCGGTCCTGCTCGCGTCGGGAACCGCGCTCGCCGACACCAGCGGCAAGAAGATCGCCTTCTCCAACAACTACGCCGGCAATTCCTGGCGCCAGTCCATGCTGAAGAGCTACGAGACGGTGGCCAAGAAGGCGGTGGCGGACAAGGTGGTCGCGGCCGCCGACGTCTTCACGACGGCCGACAAGGAAGTACCGACCCAGGCTGCCCAGGTACAGAACCTCATCCTGCAGGGCTATGACGCGATCGTCATCAACTCGGCCTCGCCGGATGCGCTCAACGGCGCGATCAAGCAGGCTTGCGACGCCGGCATCGTCGTCGTCTCCTTCGATGGCATCGTCACCGAACCCTGCGCCTATCGCGTTGTCGTCGACTACGAGAAGATGGGCAAGGAAGAGGTCGAGCAGATGGCCAAGTTCCAGCCCAAGGGCGGCAATCTGCTGGAGATCCGCGGCCTCGCAGGTACCTCGATCGACGACACCATCCACAAGGGCATCGTCGAAGGAGTGGCGGCGCATCCCGAATTCAAGATCGTCGGCTCCGTGACCGGCGACTGGGACCAGACGACGGCACAGAAAGCCGTCGCCACCATCCTTCCCTCGCTTCCCGAGATCGTCGGCGTCGTCGACCAGGGCGGCGACGGCTACGGCGCGGCGCAGGCTTTCGCCGCCGCCGGCAAGCCGCGGCCGACCATCATAATGGGCAATCGCCAGGACGAACTGCAATGGTGGAAGGAGCAGAAGGACAAGGACGGCTACAAGACCTGGTCGGGCTCGATCGCTCCCGGCGTGTCGACCCTCGCCTTCTGGGTGGCCCAGCTCGTGCTCGACGGCCACAAGGACATCCCGCACGACCTGATCGTGCCCTACCTCTCCTTCACCCAGGACGATTTCGAGGCGGCCCTGCCGAATATCCCGAAGGGCGGCGTCGCCTCGCACGAATATACGCAGGCGGACGCCCTGGCGGCCATCAAGGACAACATGAAGTGAGGGCGTGCGTGCGTTGCGGCGGCCGTATCCGGTCGGTTATCGTGGGTCATGGCTGAAGCGCGCGCGACATTGGTAAAGCTGGACGGCGTCGAAAAGCATTTCGGCGCCGTCCGGGCGCTAGACGGGGTGGATGTCGAGATTTTCGCCGGCGAATGCGTCGGTCTCGTCGGCCATAACGGCGCCGGCAAATCCACCCTGATGAATATCCTCACCGGGACGATCGAGCCGGGTGGCGGCACGATTTCCGTGAACGGTGCGACGGAAGACAGGTATTCGATCGGACGCGCGCTTTCGCTTGGGATACGCTGCGTGTTCCAGGAGCTCTCGCTCTGTCCGAACCTGTCGGTCGCCGAGAACACGCGCGTCAACCACCCTTCGCTGCGCGGCATGGGCTGGCGGCGCCGGGCGGCCAGGCTGATCGCCGAAAAACTCGACGAAATCTTTCCCGACCATTCCATCGATCCCTCCGACATCGTCGGCGACCTGTCGATCGGCAGGCGGCAGATGGTCGAGGTCGCGCGCGCCTTCACCGTGACCGACGATCCGCTGAACCTCGTCATCCTCGACGAGCCGACCTCGTCGCTCGACGCGCATACGGCCGGGCAGCTGCTCGATTTCGTTCGCCGCTTCGTCGGTGGCGGCAAGAGCTGCATCCTGATCTCGCATCTTCTCGGCGAGGTGCTCGGCAACGCCGACCGCATCGTCGTCATGCGCGACGGCAAGGTGGTGGCCGCGAATGCAGCCGCAGCCTTTGACCGCGACCGCCTGGTGGCGACGATGGGCGGCGCGGCGGCCGCGAAGATTTCGGCGGAGGGCGCGACGGCGAAAAGGGAAATCGGCCCGGTCTGCGTCCGAGCCCGGCCGGCGCGGCAGGGGAACGACATGGAACTCGTCGCCCGCACGGGCGAGATCGTCGGCCTCGCCGGCCTCGCCGGCAACGGGCAGACGGACCTTCTTCTGGGCATCTTCGACGCCGCCGGCGGGAAGCGGTCCGGCATGGAGGTCACCGCCCCGGTGGCGCTCGTCGCCGGCGACCGCCAGTCCGACGGTATCTTCCCGCAATGGTCGATCGCGCAAAATATCGGCATCCGCTCGATCGGGCGCATGCTGAGCGGCATGCTGATCTCGCCGCGGCGCGAGGCGGAGCTCGCCGATCATTGGCGGCAGAAGATCAAGATCCGCACGCCCGACATGGACAACAACATCCTCTCGCTCTCCGGCGGCAACCAGCAGAAGGCGCTGTTCGCGCGGGCGCTGGGGTCGGACGCCCGGATCATCCTCATGGACGATCCGATGCGCGGCGTCGACATCGGCACCAAGCTCGACGTCTACGGCCTGATCCGCGAGGAGGCGATGAGCGGCCGCACCTTCCTCTGGTACACGACCGAGACCGAGGAGCTCGAGAACTGCGACCATGTCTATGTCTTCCATAGCGGCCGCATCGTCGCCAACCTCAGCCGGGACGAGCTTACCGAGGAAAAGGTGATCCAGTCCTCCTTCGGCGAGGTCGCCTGAGATGGTGGCCGCGCTTCTTCCCGCCGGCCCGGCAAACAACCGTTCGGCGCGCGAGGCGGCGCGCCGCACGCGGTTGCTGCGCGTGCTCCTGCCGGCTCTGTCGCTGGCGATCGTGCTCGGCGCCATCGCCTGGCTCAATCCCCGCGCCATCAGCTATTTCGGCTTCTCGCTGATGCTGAACCTGGCGATCCCGATCGCGCTTGCCACCATTTCGCAGATGTTCGTGATCGCCGGCAACGAACTCGACCTTTCCATCGGCACCTTCGTCGGCTTCGTCGGTTGCGTTACCGCGACCTGGCTGCACGACGCGCCGCTCCTCGGGGTCGTCGTCCTCGTCGGGTCGATCGCGGTGTATGCGTTTCTCGGCGCGCTTATCCACCTTCGCAACCTGCCTTCCATCGTCGTCACGCTCGGCATGAGCTTCGTCTGGCAGGGGCTCGCCATCCTCATCCTGCCCAAGCCGGGCGGCAAGGCGCCGGACTGGCTGCTGGCGATCACCCATTTCAAGCCGCCCTTCATTCCCTTTCCGATCGTGGCGGCGCTCGTCATCGCCGTCGTCGTGCATGTCGGCCTGATGCGCACCTCCTACGGCGCGGTGCTGCGTGGCTCCGGCGGCAACCCGGCCGCGATCGGCCGCGCCGGCTGGTCGCTGCTCAGGACCAAGATGGTCCTGTTCGGGCTTGCCGGCCTCTTCGGCGTGCTTTCCGGCATGATCCTCATCGGCACCACGACTTCGGCCGACGCCAATATCGGCAACGGCTACACCCTCCTCTCCATCGCTGGCGTCATCCTCGGCGGCGGCGAGTTCATGGGCGGGCGCGTGTCGCCGGTTGGCGCGGTGATCGGCGCCCTGACCCTGGCGCTCGCCGCCTCGCCGCTCCTGACCTTCATGCGCATTCCGCCCGACTGGCAGGTCGCCGCCAACGGCGCCATCCTCATCGTCGTGCTGGCGGCGCGCGTCCTGATCAGCCGCAGGGAGGCCTGAGAATGGGTCGGCTGAAGGCCCTGCTGGCGAAACCCTGGATATGGTCGTTCGTCGGCGCCGTCCTTGTCTGGGTCGCGGCGGTGGCGTTCACCGGCGGGCAGGGCGGCGGAGGCATGATCACGGCGGCGCTGTCGCTCGCCGTCTTCACGGTGATCGTCGGCATCGGCCAGATGTTCGTCATCACGCTCGGCCCCGGCAATGTCGACCTGTCGATGCCGGCCAATATCGGGTTGGCGAGCGCTGTGGCGATGAAGGTGATGGGCGGCAGCGACAGCATGCTCGTCGTCGGGCTCGCTGCCGCGCTCGCCTGCGGCTTCGCCATCGGCTCGGCCAACTATCTGCTTATCCGTGCGCTGCGCATCCCGCCGATCATCGCCACCCTGTCGGCGAGCTTCATCATCCAGTCGATCGACATCAGCTATGGGCGCGGTCTGCAGATCAAGCCGCCGCCGGGCTTCGCCGACTTCGCCAATCTCCGCTATTTCGGCGTCCCGGTGCTGGCTATCCTCGGGGTCCTGCTGGCGGTCGCGGCGGCCATTGCGCTCAACCGGACGATCTACGGACGTTCGGTGCTCGCCATCGGCCAGAATCCGCGCGCCGCCAAGCTCGCCGGCGTAAAAGTGCAGCGCACCAGCTTCATCACCTATGCGCTGGCCGGCACGCTGGGCGGCATCGACGGCGCCCTGCTCGCCGCCTATTTCCGCGGCGCCAATGTCGATATCGGCAACGAATATTTGCTGGCCTCGATCGCCGTGGTCGTCATCGGCGGCACCTCGGTCGCCGGCGGCAAGGCCAATGTCCCTGGCATTTGGGGCGCGGCGCTCTTCCTGGTGCTGCTTTTGACCATGCTCAACACCTTCGGCGTCAGCGTCGGCGTACGTCTCGTGCTCACCGGCCTGATCATCGTCGGTGTCATCACCGCCGCCGGCGGCCGCAGGGCGGAGCGGTAGAGACCGGACTCAATACGTCGTGCGCCGTTCCTCGCTCGGCGGCCGGCCGAACTGCAGCCGGTAGCTCTGCGCGAAATAGGAATGCGAGGTGAAGCCGGTGGCGATCGCCACGTCGAGGATCGGCAAATTGGTCTGGCGCAGCAATTCGCGCGCCCGCTCCAGCCTGAGCCGCATGTAGTAGCGGCCGGGCGTCATGTTGAGGTGGCGCAGGAACAACCGTTCGACCTGGCGCACCGACAGGCCCGCCGCCTTGGCGAGCTGCACGGCCGAAAAGGGCTCGTCGAGATTGTCGGCCATCAGCTCGACGATCTTCCTGAGTTTCTCCGACTTGCCGGTCAGGTCGCGTTCGGGCCCGACGCGTTGCCTGTCGCCGGCCGAGCGGATGCGCTCGTGCTGGAACTGGTTGGCGACCTCATTGGCGAGATTGGCGCCGAAATCGCCGCGCACGATTTCCAGCATCAGGTCGATCGAGGTGGTGCCGCCGGCGCAGGTATAGCGCTTGCGGTCGATCTCGAAGACGTTCCCGGTACACTCGATCTCCGGGAAGCGCTCCTTGAAGCCGGCGCGGTTTTCCCAATGGATCGTGCAGCGGTGGCCTTCGAGCTGGCCCGCCTCGGCCAGGAGATAGGAGCCGACCGACAGCGCGCCGAGCGCGGCACCGCGCCGGCCAAGGCCCCGCAATGCGCCCAGCACCTTCGACTTGCCGGGAAACTCTGTGGTCAGCCCGACGCAGACGAAAAGGATGTCCACGGGGGGCGCGTCGCCGATCGAATAGTCGATCTTGATCGGCAGCCCGTTCGACGCCATCACCGCGTCGCCATCTGCCGAAACGGTGGTCCAGCCGTAGAAATCACGGCCGAGCTGCCGGTTCGCCGAGCGCACCGTGTCTATCGCGGCGGCGAGCGAGAACATCGAAAACTTGTCGACCAGCAGAAAGGCGAACTGGCGACCGGACTGGCTCTGATCGGGCATGAGTGGCGCTTCTACAGGATGGGGATCGCTCCGAAAAGCCTCGCGGGGAAAGTTGGTCCGCTCAGAACGACGGTACCTCCACGCCGGCGGTACGGCAGGCCGAGGTCAGCGTATTCGCCATCAGCATGGCGATGGTCATCGGGCCGACGCCGCCGGGCACCGGCGTGATGGCGCCGGCATGCTTCTCCGCGCCGGCATAGTCGACGTCGCCGACCAGCCTTGTCTTGCCCTCGCCGCGTTCCGGTGCGTCGATGCGGTTGATGCCGACATCGATGACGGTGGCGCCGGGCTTGATCCATTCGCCGCGGATCATCTGCGGGCGGCCGACGGCGGCGACGACGATATCGGCGCGGCGCACGACGGAGGGAAGGTCCCTCGTGCGGCTATGGGCGATGGTCACGGTGCAGTTGGCCCCGAGCAAGAGGTTGGCCATCGGCTTGCCGACAATGTTGGAGCGGCCGACGACGACGGCGTCGAGGCCGGAAAGGTCGCGGCCGCGGACCCGCTCGATCAGGAGCATGGACCCGGCCGGCGTGCAGGGCACGAAGGCCGTGCCGAGTTCGCCGGTCCCGAGCTTGCCGACATTGACGAAGGAGAACCCGTCGACGTCCTTCTCGGGCGCGATGAGCTGGATGATGCGTCCGGCGTCGATCTGCTTCG
>JBQCFA010000001.1:0-2896 GCA_051959695.1 Rhizobiaceae bacterium | reverse complement strand
CCGTGTCACCGGCCCCGTCTGGACTACGCGGTGGGGCGGTGGCTTCGGGGCTGTAGCCGTCGCGGAAACCAAAAACGCCGCCCGTTGGGGCGGCGTTTTTCACGTCCAGCAATTTTGCCGGAATTACTTGATCTTGGTTTCCTTGAACTCGACGTGCTTGCGCGCGATCGGGTCGTACTTCTTCATGACCATCTTTTCGGTCTTGGTGCGGCTGTTCTTGCTGGTCACGTAAAAATAACCCGTGTCCGCCGAGGAGAGCAGCTTGATCTTGATGTTTGCAGCTTTCGCCATTTTGTTCGTCCGTCTTCTCGAAAAGTGCGCCGCTTCGGCCGGGCTGTCACCCGCCGCGGAAATCAGGCCGGACACATAAAGGCTGCCGCCCGAAAGTCAAGGCCAATGGCGCGGCCGTGTTCGCGCATGAACCTGGTGAGGCTACAATTCCTCGCGACGGAAGCGGTTGTGCAGCATGCGATAGAACGGAACCCTTCCGCCGGGGCGCAGGACCGGGTCAGTTTCGAGCCGCTTTTCCAGTTCGCCAAGCACGGTCCGGGTGATCGAGGGGATCTCGGCTTCCTTGGCTTCCGCGAGCGGCAGCCAGACCAGTTCTTCCAGCTCGTCCGTCGGTCCGCCGCCGGGAAGCGCCACCGCGACGTCACTCCGCCACGCCGCCAGGAAGCGGGTGTCGTACCGGCGGACACGGCCGGGCGGCGTGATCGCACGCGCCACCAGCCGCAGCCTGTCGAGCGAAGGCTGCACGCCATGTTCGACGAAACCCTGCCAACCGGCGGCTCTCGTCGCGAAAACGCCGGGCGTGCCGATCAGCAGGCCGGCTTCCTCGTAGGTCTCGCGGATCGCCGACATGGCTATGGCGCGGGCGCGGGCCGGCGAAACGGGGCGCCTCGAGCCGCAGAGTTTCGCCGCCTCGTCGGGATGAAGCTCGCCAGCCGCCGAGATGCGGCTGTCAGCCGGGTCGGTCCGCCCGCCGGGGAAGACGAATTTTCCCGGCATGAAGGCATGCCGGCGATGGCGGCGGCCCATCAGCACACGCACACCGGCTCCGGAATTGTCGAGAAGGATGAGGGTGGCAGCGTCACGCGGGCGAAGCGGCCCCTTGCCGAGGGCGAAATCCTGGGATTCGGCCTTGTCCACTTCGCCGCGCGTCATCCCGTCCATGGTAGAAACCTCCCTCCCGAAACGGTTATGGCGTCGTCCGACGTTCCATAAGCTCGGGATGCGACTCGATGGCGTCTTCTTCGCCTCCGAAGCCGTGCATGTAAAGCGCCCATTGCATGCCGATGATGGCGCCCTTCACGGGACGCAGAAGCGCCAGCGCCAGCAGAATAGTAAGCGGCACCCAGATGGCGAGATGCAGCCACATGGGCCATTCGGTCGCGACCTCGACCCCGAGGAACCCGCCCAGCGTGATATGCCCGACGATGACGACCACCAGATAGGCCGGGAAATCATCAGCCCGATGGTGGTGGATTTCCTCGCCGCAATGCTCGCACCGGTCAACGGTCTTCACGTAGGAGCGGAAGAGCCGGCCTTCGCCGCACTTGGGGCAGCGGCCGAGAAAGCCGCGCAGCATGGCGTCCCACAAGGGTCTTGCCGGCCGGCCGGAATGCAATTCGCCACCGAATGCCTGCTGAGCCCCACCGAAAAGCTGTTGTTCCATCTTCATCTCCGCCTGCCGCCGCGCCGCGCCGGCCCGCCTCTGCGCTCGCGTCCCTTGGCCTTGTGGAAGGAGCGCCGTGCGCCATCGAGCGGCCGGGGATCGCTCAGCATCTCGAACCGCATTGCCCCGGCAAGCGGCGCGACTTCCACCAGCCTGACCTCGACGGCGTCGGCAAGGCGATAGCCCTTGCCGCTGCGCTGCCCGGAAAGCGTGTGGGAAGCCTCGTCGAAGATATAGTAGTCGTCGCCGAGCGTTGAAATGGGGATGAAGCCGTCTGCGCCAAATTGCGGCAGGCGAACGAAGAGTCCGGCCTTGGTGACACCGGAAATGCGGGCGTCGAAAGTGTCGCCCTGCCGCTCGGAGAGGTAGCCGGCGACCAGTCGATCGACCGTGTCGCGCTCGGCGGCCATCGCCCGCCTTTCGGCCACAGAGATAAGTCCGGAGATCTCCTCCAGCCGCGCTTCCTCGGCCGGCGTCAGCCCGTCATTGCCGAGACCCAGCGCCGCGATCAGCGCCCGGTGCACGATCAGGTCGGCGTAGCGGCGGATCGGCGAGGTAAAATGCGCATACCGTCTGAGGTTCAGGCCGAAATGCCCGATATTGTCGGGAGAGTACTCTGCCTGGCTCTGTGCGCGCAGCACGACCTCGTTGACCAGGGCCTCGTTGTCTGCGCCGGAAACCTGCTGAAGGATGCCGTTGAACTGGCCGGGGCGCAGTTGGGCGCCACGCGCCAGCGATATGCCGATCGATTGCAGGAACTCGCGCAAGCCCTCCTGCTTGGCAAGCGACGGTGCGTCGTGGATGCGGTAGACCAGCGACTGCCGCTTGGCTTCCAGCGTCTCGGCCGCCGCGACATTGGCCTGGATCATGAACTCCTCGATCAGTTTGTGGGCGTCGAGCCGTTCCGGCACGACGACACGATCGACGGTGCCGTCCGGCTTGAGCAGGATCTTGCGCTCGGGCAGGTCGAGTTCGAGAGGCTGGCGGGCAACCCGGCCGCGATGCAGCACCTTGTAGGCGTCCCACAGGGGCCGGAGAATCGTGTCGAGGATCGGCCCGGTGGTGCGGTCCGCCGCACCATCGATCGCGGCCTGAGCCTGCGGATAGGCCAGCCTGGCGTGCGAACGCATCATGACGCGGTGGAACGAATGCCGCAGCTTGCGGCCGTCCGCCGAGAAGGTCATGCGCACGGCGAGGGCAGGGCGGTCCTCGTTCCCGCGC